>JAEDMH010000084.1 GCA_016303095.1 Lentisphaeria bacterium
CGACAAGGGCGTGCCTTATCTGGTGAGCGACTACTACTGGTTCCCCGGCGTGAACGTGGCTGGCGGCGAAAACCGGTAGTCTGTTTCCTCAAATTTATCCGAAGGAAGAGGTTGACCCTGCCAAGGCGGGGCCAGCCTCTTTTTTGTTTTTCTCTGGCTTGGGGGGGGGCGAGCTTGTCTGGGCAGGCAGGGGCGGCGGCGCCCCGTGTCTGGTGAACTCCCAGGGGGGGAGGAGAGGAGGGCCAGGGGGGAGAGGTTATATTCTTCTGCTTTGCCGCAAGTTTGTGTGTGTCCTCCCCTTTTTTGTTTTTCCCTCCTGAAAACACTCATGAGTACCGTATTTCGTGCGTTTGTCGAAAAGCGTCCTGGCTTTGATGTGGAGGCCCGCAATTTGCTGTCGGACCTTCGGGAGACCTTGGGCTTGTCTGGGTTGACGGGATTGCGGCTGTTCAAACGCTATGACCTTTCGGGGCTCAGCGACGAGGAGTTTGCCCGGGCCCGGGATTCCGTGTTGTCGGAACCCAACTGCGACGACGTCTATGTGGATGTTCACCCGGATCTGCCGGGGGCGTTGTGGTTTGCGGTGGAGTATTTGCCGGGTCAATATGATGTCCGGGCGGATTCTGCGGCCCAGTGCATTCAGCTGTTGACCCAGAAGGAGCGTCCCCTGGTGCGCACGGCCACTCTCTATGCCCTCTTGGGGGAGTTGACGGAGGAGGAGGTTTCCCGGGTGAAGAAATACATCATCAACCCGGTGGAGAGCCGGGAGGCGGTGATGGGGGTGAAGCCGGAGACTTTGGAGATGACGGCGGAGATTCCCGGGGATGTGCGGGTGATGGAGGGGTTCTTGGCGTTGTCCGGGGAGGAATTGGAGGCGATGGTGAAGGGTCTTGGGCTGGCCATGAGCGCCCAGGATCTGGCCTTTGTGCAGACGTATTTCCGGGAGGAGGAGCATCGGGAGCCCACCTTCACGGAGATCAAGGTCATTGACACCTACTGGTCGGACCACTGTCGCCACACCACTTTTCACACCAGTTTGGATTCGGTGGAGTTGCCGGGGGTGGAGTCGGCTCTTGGGGCGCCCATTCGTGCCGCCTTTGAGAAGTATTTGGAGATTCGGAGAGAATTGGGGCGGGAGGAGAAGACCCTGTGCTTGATGGATGCGGGGACCATTGGGGGGCGGGAGTTGAAGCGTCAGGGGAAGCTGGCCAACTTGGATGCCTCGGAGGAGATCAACGCCTGTTCCATTGAAGTGGAGGCGGAGATTGACGGGCGGAAGGAGCCCTGGCTGGTGATGTTCAAGAACGAGACCCACAACCATCCCACGGAAATCGAGCCCTTTGGCGGGGCGGCCACCTGTCTCGGGGGCGCCATCCGGGATCCCCTCTCCGGACGCTCCTATGTCTATCAGGCCATGCGGATCACCGGAGCGGGGGATCCCCGGGTGCCTGTGGAGGAGACCCTCCCGGGCAAACTGCCCCAGCGGAAGATCACCCGCACGGCGGCGGCGGGATACTCCTCCTACGGAAACCAGATTGGGCTGGCGGCGGGAAAGATTCAGGAGTACTACCATCCCGGATTTGTGGCCAAGCGACTGGAGCTGGGGGCGGTCATCGCCGCCGCCCCCAAGGCCAATGTGGTGCGGGAGCAGCCGGAGCCGGGAGATGTCATCCTCCTCATTGGCGGACGCACCGGGCGGGACGGCTGCGGCGGGGCCACCGGCTCCTCCAAGGCCCACACCGAGGAATCCCTCCAAAGCTGCGGCGCCGAGGTGCAGAAGGGCAATCCCCTGACCGAACGCAACATCCAAAGGCTTTTCCGCCGTCCCGAGTTCTCCCGTCTGGTGAAGCGGTGCAACGACTTTGGGGCGGGTGGCGTCTCCGTGGCCATTGGGGAGCTGGCTCCCGGGCTGACCATCGATCTGGATGCGGTGCCCAAAAAATATGCGGGGTTGGACGGCACGGAGCTGGCGATTTCCGAATCCCAGGAGCGCATGGCCGTGGTGGTTGCCCCGGGAGACGTGGAGGCCGCCTTGGCTCTCTCCGCCCAGGAGAATCTGGAGGCCACGGCGGTGGCCCGGGTCACGGGAGAGGGACGCTTGGAGATGCAGTGGCGGGGACGCCCCATCGTCTCCCTCTCCCGGAAATTCCTGGACACCAACGGGGTGACCCAGCATGCCCAGGTGAAGGTGGAATCCCCCGATCCCGCCAAGAACCCCTTCCTGCCTCAGCCGATGGAGGACCTCCTCCCCCGCTGGATGGACACCATCCAGGAACTGAATGTCTGCTCCCAAAAGGGGCTGGTGGAGCGCTTTGACGGCACCATCGGGGCGGCCAGCGTCCTGGAGCCCTACGGCGGCAAGACCCGCCTGACCCCCAGCGAGGCCATGGTGGCCAAGCTTCCCGCCATGGGCCACACCGAGTGCTGCACCATCATGAGCCATGGCTATGATCCGGATGTGTGCTCCTGGAGCCCCTTCCACGGCGCCATCTATTCCGTGGTGGAGGCCCTGGCCAAATTGGCGGCGGCGGGAGGAGACGCCTCCCAAGCCCGACTCTCCTTCCAGGAATACTTCGCCCATCTGGGGGACGACCCGGTCAAATGGGGATTGCCCTTGGCGGCGGTCCTAGGGGGCTTGCGGGCCCAGCTGGAGTTTGGCACGGCGGCCATCGGAGGCAAGGATTCCATGTCCGGCACCTTCGAGCATTTGACGGTGCCTCCCTCCCTGGTGTGCTTTGCGGTGGTGGCGGGGGATGCCCGCCAGGTGGTCAGTCCCGAGTTCAAGGAAGCGGGGCATCCCGTGAGTTTGCTGCCCGTGGTCCGTCTGGCCGATGGCACCCCGGATTTTGAGGGATTGCGCCGGAATTTCGCCGCCCTCCATGGCTTGATCCAGGAGGGGAAGGTGCTGGCGGCCCAGACGGTGGGACGGGGCGGCATGGCCGCCGCCCTCTCCAAGATGTGCTTCGGCAATCTGGTGGGCTTCCGGGGAGAACTCCCCCAGGAACCCGGCGCTCTCTTCACCCCGGACTACGGGGCCATCCTGGTGGAAAGCCGGGAACCCCTCCCGGGATATCCCGTGGTGGGATACACCACCGATGACGGCGCCATCACTGTGGGAACGATGCGCTATCCCCTCTACGAGGCCATCCCCGCCTGGGAACGCACCCTGGAGAAGATCTTCCCCACCCGGGCGGGAAAGACGCCCTTGGCGACCTGGGAACCCTGCGCCCAGCGCAACTCCGCCAAGCCTGCCATCCGGGTGGCCCGCCCCCGGGTCCTCATCCCTGTCTTCCCCGGCACCAACTGCGAGACGGACACCGCCCGGGCCTTTGCCCAGGCCGGCGCCATCCCGGAGCAGATTCTCATCCGCAATCTTTCCGCCGCCGATATCGAGGATTCTGTGGAGAAGCTGGTGACCGCTATCCGCAATGCCCAGATTGTGGCCTTCCCGGGGGGCTTCTCCGGAGGCGACGAGCCCGATGGCTCCGGCAAGTTCATCGCCACCACCTTCCGGAATCCCCGGGTGCGGGAGGCCATGGACGACCTCCTCCATCGACGGGACGGACTGGCCCTGGGCATCTGCAACGGCTTCCAGGCCCTCATCAAGCTGGGCCTGGTGCCCTACGGGGAAATCCTCCCCTCCCTGGAGAAGGACGCCCCCACTCTGACCTTCAATACCCTGGGACGACACGTGGCCACCATGGCCCGCACCGTGGTCTCCTCCGTGAAATCCCCTTGGCTCCTTCACGCCAAAGTGGGGGATGTCCACGAGGTGGCCATCTCCCATGGGGAAGGGCGCTTCCATGCCACGCCCCAGCAAGTGGCGGAACTGGTGGCCAATGGCCAAGTGGCCTTCCAATACGCCGACCTGGAGGGACGCCCCGCCTTGGAGATGCCCTGGAATCCCAACGGCTCCGTCAATGCCATCGAGGGCATCACCTCCCCCGACGGCCGGGTGCTGGGGAAGATGGGACACTCCGAACGCACCTGGGACACCAATCTGGGCAAGAACATCCCGGGGAACAAGGATCAGGGCATTTTCGCCAGTGGCGTGGAGTACTTCGCCTAGTTCCCCGAAGGACGCCACCTTTCCCATGCCCTTTGCCGACAGCCACCTTCATCTCCCTTTGGTGGAATGGGGGGAGTGGAGAAAGGCGGGGCTGGCTTCCTGTGTGGTCTGCGCGGAACCGCCCCAGTGGCAGACGTGCCTGAATGCCTGTCAGATCCTGGGAGACGCGGCCATTCCCGCCCTGGGAGTCCATCCCTGGCATCTGGAGGAGTTCTCCCAGGACGAAACTCTGGCGCGGCTGGAAGCCCATCTCCTGGCTTGTCCCCGGGCTGCCCTGGGGGAGACGGGACTGGATCTGACGCCGGGGCGTCCTCCTCTGGAGTGCCAGCTTGCCTGGTGCAAGGCCCAACTGGCCTTGGCGAGTCGCCTCCAGCGGGTGGCCGTTCTCCATGTGGTGCGCGGCTGGGAGCCCCTCTGGCCCTGCTTGGACGCCTTTCCCCAGGTGCCTTTGATGCTCCACGGCTTCCGGGGAGGCATCCAGGAGGCCGCCCGCCTCCTCCGACGCCCTGGCGCCTATCTCTCCTTGGGATTCTTCCTCCTTCGGGCAGGACACCGCCTTAGGGAAACGGTGCGCTCCCTCCCCCAAGAACGCCTCCTGGTGGAGAGCGACGCCCCCTTTGGCGGCCATTCTCCCCGGGAACTGCCCCTCTTGGTGAATCATCTGGCCACCCTGCGGGGGGAAGATCCGGAGGGCCTGGCCCATGTCCTGGAAAAGAACCATCGCCTCCTCTTTGGGGAACGATGAGGCTCCTCCCTCCCATCGGACGCGCCTTTGTCTTGATTTTTTTTATAACTAATTCTCTTTCAACGACTTATAATTAGGAATCAAAATCCATGATGCAGATGAAAAACCCCTCTACTCCTGCCTGGGAGGCTTTGCAGCGGCACTTTGAGACCCTTCGGGAGACCACCATTGCCTCCCTCTTTCAGCAGGAGCCGGATCGGGCCAAGGAGTTTTGTGTGGAGTTCCAGGACATACTGCTGGACTACTCCAAGAACCGGATTGACCGGAAGGGGATGTCCCTGCTCTTCGCCCTGGCCCGGGAGGCCCGCCTCCAGGAGAACATCGAGGCCATGTTCACGGGGAAGAAGATCAACGAGACCGAGAACCGTGCGGTGTTGCACGTGGCCTTGCGGAACCGTTCCAACACCCCCATTTTGGTGGACGGGAAGGATGTGATGCCAGAGGTGAACCGGGTGTTGGCGCAGATGTCCGACTTTTGCCGCCGGGTGCGTTCCGGGGAATGGCGGGGCTACACGGGCAAGGCCATCCGGAATGTGGTGAACATTGGCATTGGGGGCAGCGACCTGGGGCCCAAGATGGCCTGCGAAGCCCTGAAAGCCTACGGTACGCCCGCTCTCCAATGCCTCTTCGTCTCCAATGTGGATGGATTCCATCTCTGCGACACCCTCCGGGGGCTGGATCCCGAGGAAACCCTCTTCATCGTGGCCTCCAAAACCTTCACCACCCAGGAGACCATGACCAATGCCAACTCCGCCAGAAACTGGATCCTCTCCCGCTTCGGCACCAAGGAGGCCATCGCCCGGCATTTCGTGGCGGTCTCCACCAATGCCCAGGAGGTCGCCAAGTTCGGCATTGACGTGGCCAACATGTTCGCCTTCTGGAACTGGGTGGGCGGGCGTTACTCCCTCTGCTCCGCCATTGGTCTGCCCATCATGCTCCAGATTGGCCCGGAGAATTTCCTGGAGATGCTGGAGGGACACCATGAGATGGACTGCCACTTCCGCACGGCTCCCCTGGAGCAGAATCTCCCGGTGATTCTGGCGTTGCTGGGGATCTGGTACAACAACTTCTTCGGGGCCCAGTCCCATGCCATCCTTCCCTACGACCAGGCCATGCATCGCTTTGCCGCCCATCTGCAGCAGGTCTCCATGGAGTCCAACGGAAAGTCGGTGGACCGTCACGGCCATGCCGTCACCTGGCAGACCGGTCCGGTGATCTGGGGAGAGCCCGGCACCAACAGCCAGCACTCCTTCTTCCAGCTGCTCCATCAGGGCACCAAGCTCATTCCTGCGGACTTCATCGGCTTCTGCCGCTCCCAGACCCCCGTGGGAGATCATCACCGGAAGCTCATGGCCAACTTCGTGGCCCAGACCGAGGCCCTGGCCTTCGGCAAGTCCACGGAGCAGGTGATGGCGGAAGAGCCGGGCATCTCCCCCGCTCTGGCGGCCCAGAAGACCTTCCAGGGCAATCGCCCCACCAATACCATCCTGGCGGATGAACTGACCCCCCGAACCCTGGGACGCCTCATGGCCCTCTACGAACAGAAGATCTTCACCCAGGGCATCCTCTGGGACATCTATTCCTTCGACCAGTGGGGAGTCCAGCTGGGCAAGGTGCTGGCCAAGCGCATCCTGGCGGATTTCGCCGCCCCCGCGGACGCCCCCTTGCACCACGACGCCTCCACTTGCCAGCTGATCCAGCGGCTCCGCCAGCGCATGTAGTGGCGCCTCGCCCCGGAAGAGCAGCACGGTGCCTCCCTCTCCTTCTCCTCAGAGCCTTTCCCGTTGCCCCCTGGAAAAGCGGGTGGCACGGGTGGCCTCCCGCCGGCGCCGGAGGGCGCTTCTTTGGCGGATGGTCTGGGCCCTGCTGTGTCTAGGAGGGCTGGGGGTATTGGTGGGGGAGAGATTCCGGGAGGAGCAGTGCGCCCTCATCCTGCTGGGAGGCGTGGCTTTGGCGGTTCTGCTGCTCCTCCGGGAGCTTGTCACCGGGCACTCCCGCTTCCCCGCGAGCCGGCTGTGCCGGGAGTTCCAGAGGGCTCTTCCCCAGGATGCCAATGCCCTGGAGTCCGCTGTGGAGTTGGAGCAGCGGGAAGCCCGGGGGGAGAGTCTCTCCCCCTTCCAGAAAGAGTATTTGGGGGAGTTGCAGGAGCGCTACCGGAGCCATTGGGAGGAATGGGCGGCGCAAGTGCCTCCCTGGCGCTCCGTCGGCCAGGGAAAATGGCTGGCGCTGGCGGCCGCAGGAATCCTGCTTCTGGGGTGGGGAGGACGCCATGCCTGGCGCCGCTTCGCCTTGGGACTCTTCGGGCCTCCCCCCCTGGCATTGACCCTGACCCCAGGAGCGGAGGTGCCCTTGCATCAGGATGTGATCCTGAACGCGACACTCCTGCGGTATGAGGGGAGGGACGGCGTGTGGCTGGAGGTGGACAGCGGGGGAGAGATGCGCCGGGAGCCCATGAATGCCGTAGGGGAGAAGGCCTGGGAGCTGACCCTCTATGATGTCACCGAGAGCGGACGGGTGCGTGCCGTCAGCCGGGAGGGGGTCTCCCCCTGGAAGAAGCTCTCTGTCTATCGTCCCCCCGCCCCCCTCTCCGTGAAGATGGTGTGCACCCCTCCCCCCTATATGCGGCGGGAGATCCGGAAGTTTGACGCCTTTCAGGACGTGAAGCTGATGGAGGGGGAGGTCCTTTCCGTCTCCTGCGGGATGCCTGAGGGGGAGAGCTGGCATCTGGCGGGCAGGGAACCTTCCGGGCACTCCTTTGCGGTGTCCACTCCCCAAGGCTTTCTGCCGAAGGATGGGGCTGTCTACCATGCGGAGTATCAGCGGTCGCCCCATGTGGCCCGGGGAAGGGAGTTCCAGGTGCAGGTGACCCCGGACTATCCCCCCGTGGTGGAGATGCGGAGCCCCGGGGAAGAGGAGGAGATGACTCCTGCGGCCCCTCCGGAATGGGCGCTTCAGGTCTCCGATGACTTCGGCATCCGCCAGGTGGATTTGCATTATGCCGTGGACGACCAGGCGGAGCAACGCCGGGAACTTTGGCGGGGGGAGGAGGCGCCCCGGGAATTGTCCCTAAGGCAGACCTTGGATTTCGGGGCGCTGCAGCCGGGCCAGGTGGTGCTGGCCTGGGTGGAGGCCAGGGACAATCGGGAACCCCAAGCGGGTCTGGGGCGGGGCAGGGCGGTCATTCTGACCGTGAAGGAGGAGCAGGGGGAGGCGCCCCAGGCGGAGAACCAGAGCGGAGGAGAGAGCCGGCAACAGGCCATGGCGATCGCCGACCTCATCGCCGAGACTAAACGCCTTCTGCGGGACACCCTGGGACTCTCCCAGGGGGAGGGCATCCGAACCCCGGAGGACACCCCACGGCGCCGCCGGGAACTCTCCCAGGATCTGGACCATCTCTCCCAGGCCATCCGGGGACGGGAAGCCCAGATTGCCCAGGCGGCCTCCCTGCCAACCCTGGGCCCCGGGGTGAGCGGCCCTCTCTTCCAGGCCTCCCAGGCAGTGGGAGAGGCGGCGGCTTTGGTGCAGGAGGGACAGGTGAAGGAGGCCATGCTGCCCCAGCGCCGGGCCTTGAGTCTGCTGAGTCGCCTGGAGGCCCTCCTGGCCCGGAATGCCCAGTCCTTGGCCGCCGGCGGTGGCGGGCAGGGGGAGGGGCAGGCCGCCGGAGAAGGGGCGGGAGAGCAGGAGGGACGCCCCCCCTCGGAGGAGCGAGGGGATCGACGCTCCTCTTGGGAAAAGCTGCAACGTGCCCTGGAGGAAGTCCAAAGTCTTCGCGGCGCCTTGCAGGAACTCTACTCGGATTTGCGCCCGGAGGATCGCCCAAAAATCCAGGAATTGGCGGAGCGGGCGGGAGCTTTGGTGCCCCAGGTGGCCTCCCAGGAAGGGGGAAGCCAAGCCGCGGAACCCCTCCGAAATGGAAGGGCGGAATTGCAGGCCATGGAGCAGGCCCTTCAGGAACATGCTCTCTCTCAAGGGAAAATGCGGGGGCAGCGGGCCTTGGTGTCCTTGGAAATGGCGGAGGAGGCTCTGGTGCGGGCCCTGCGCCAGGAGGCCCGGCTGCAGATGGAGCGACTGACCCACCAGGCGTCGGAGCTGGCCCAGCGTCAGGAGGCCTTGGCGGAGGAAAGCCAGGGGATGGGAGCCCCAGAGGGCGACGGGGCTTTGCGCCGGGAGGCTCGGGAGCGTCAAGCCGCCCTGGGGCGGGAGACCCAGGCGTTCCAGCAGGAACTCCAGGAAATGGCCCGGGAGCTGTCCCGTCGTTTTCCCCAGGCGGCCAGTGGGCTGGAGAATTTGGTGGCCCAAAGCGCTCTGTCCCGGGAGGTGGGCACCGCCCAAAGCCGGGCCGTCAATGCCCTTTTGTATGGACGATATGACCTGGCCGCGGAGAATCAGCGCCAGGCGGCGGAGGGGCTCCGCCAGTGGAGCGGGCGTCTGGCCCAGGCAAGTCAGGAGATTCCCCTGTATGGCCCCCGGGAGCTGGAGCAGGCCCTGGGGGAACTCCTAACCCTGCGGGAACGCCTCATCTCCTCCCAAAATACCGAAGGAAGGGAGGCCGCCCAGGAGGCCGCCCGACGCCTTCTGGAGGAGATGGGGAAGGGATTTGGGCTGCCTGGGGTGTCCCAACTGGCGGAGAAGGTGGCCCAGGGAAGGCCGGAGGGGACGGTTTCCGCCTTGGACGAGGCGGCGGAACTGCTGCGTCGGGAACTGGGAAGACTCCAGGGAAACCCGGGGCGGGAATGGAGGCAGAACGCCTCCCCGCCCCCGAGAAAATACCGTCCTCAAACCCAGGAATATTTCCGCCGTCTGACCCAGGAACCCTAGCCCATCCCCCCCCAGGGGGATTCTAGATTTCTAGCCCCTCTAGCCTTCGACGCTCCCCGGGGAAGGGGGCAATCCTCCTGAACCCCGGCAGGGGTGGGAGGACAGGTCAGGGAAACAGGTCAGCCACGGAAACGCCGCTACGCGGCGCACGGAAGCCACGGAGAGGGGAAACACGGAGGACACGGAAGGCCCGGCAAGCCGGGCACAGGTCGGGCACGGAGGGGCGGTCCGTGCTATCCGCACGTCCCGCCCTGGGGCTTTTTTTGAGGGGGGGAGGGATCCTCCTGAACCCCGTAGGGGTGGGAGGACAGGTCAGGGAAACA
>JAEDMH010000085.1 GCA_016303095.1 Lentisphaeria bacterium
TTTCTCAAATTTTACCAAAATGGGCAAGCGAAAGTGACAAAATAGGAATATTGTACCCGAATTGCCTCGATATCCCCCTACTCTGAAGGGAGCTCTCCTTTGCGATCCCCAGGACACGTTTCACGCTTCGTAACGGAAATACAGATTATGCGTACGCTTGTTGCCATTCTTGCTTTTGTTGCCCTTTCCCAGGGTCTTCTCTATTCCCAGGAGGCACCTGCAGTGGCGGAGGCTCCTGCCCAGGTGGAAACCACCCCCCAAGAGGCGCCGAAGTCCTTGGAGACGGTGGACATCTCCAACTTGGCGGAGAAGAGCGACGAGGAGCTGGTGACCTACATGGCCTCCCTTCCCGCCCGTGACTTTGCGGTGGTGGTCTACTCCGCCGTGGTCTCCGCCAACCGTGGGCTGGCCCGCCGGGTCATCAACGCCGCCAACACGGTTCTCTCCCAGTTGCCCGAGGACAATGAGTTGCGGAAGGACATCCTGGCGAATCTGAAGGAAATGAAGATTCCCATGGACTACCAGCGCAACATCATCCGCGCCCCCTTCCAGCCCCCTGAGACCCTCCTCAAGGGCATCGATGCTGAGGAGTCCATCCAGAACAGCATCAGCCTCCCCCCCGAGGATCCCGCCTACAGCGCATATCCCGGTATCTACTACGAGTAAGCCCTAAAGGAGGACAAGACGATGAACTCCATCCGCAAATTTATTCTTCTTTTCGCTGGCGCCGCCCTTTTGGCGGCGGGAACCGCCCAGGCCCAGGAGGCCTCCACCCTTCAGCTCTTCATGGAGTCCCTGAACGTGGAATTCCTGGACGAGGTAAAACTCACCCTGGGACAGGAGTTCGGATACGAGGACAACGTGGATGAGCGCCCCCGCTCCCAGCGCTCCGGCAACTGGTCCACGGAAACCAAGCTGGACCTGGTTCTCAGCCGCGCCGTGGACACCACCTCCCTGGGACTGGCCGCCGGCGTCAGCTACGCCCACGACTTCCACAAAGGGGAGAACGATGACAACAAGGGACTCTCCTACTACCTCAGCCCCCTGGTGGACGGCACCTACAAGATGGGACGCCACACCTTCATGCTGGCCGGCGTCTCCAAGTATGAGAGCCAGGAGTTGGATCGGAGCAACCGCACCAACGTGATGACCGCCACCAACCAGATCCGGGGTGGCTGGTCCATGGACCTCACCGGCAAAACCACCCTGGCCGTCACCGCCGACTACAAGAACATCCACTACGGCGACTCCAAGAACGACGACTACGATCGTCAGACCTACGGCGCCAAGTTCGCCCCCTACTTGAATCTCAGCCAGCGCACCCGCCTGGGTGTCCTGGCCGGCATTGAGCGCACGGAATACATCCACCACTCCCTCCACGACGACTACAACCGGTATTCCTTCGGCTTCTACGAGTACTACACCCTCACGGAGCGCACCAAGCTCTACGCCGAGGGCGGCGTGGAGCGCCTGGCCTACCAGGATGGCACCATCTCCAGCCGGAATTCCCAGGAGCGCTACGAGCCCTACTTCACCATGGGCACCAGCTACGAGGCCTCCGAAAATCTCCTTCTGGGCGCCAAGCTGGGCCGGTCCACGGCGGACTCCCTGGCTTCCGACACCCGGGGCAACCGCTCCGAGTACACCGCCTCCTTCGACGCGGCCTGGAAGGTCACCGGAAAGATGGTCATCACCAACCAGTTCGCCTTCGCCTACCAGGATGAAAAGGCCGGCAACGCCGATGAAAACGAGTACGCCTATGCCCTCCTGGTGAAATACCAGGCCACCCCCACCCTCCGCTTCTCCGCCGGATATCTCCTCACCATCGGGGACTACGACAACAAAGTTCGCTCTCGCCGCGACTACGTGGACAACGAGTTCCGCTTCGGTCTCTCCTGGGATATCCTGTAGTGCGTGGCGGGGTGTTCCCCTCCTCATCCTAGGCGCCTAGTCGCCTAGAACCAGCGTGACCCGGCTGTTTCCCAACGGGTAAGCGAAATATGCCCTGCCATGACCCTCCATGCCAGGGCATATTTGTCAAAGCCTCTTTCTTCCCGTTCCCCCCCCCTCTTGCATCCCCCGTTCATGGCTAGAAGCAACCACCTCTCCCAGGCAGTTCTGCTCCTGCTCATCCTGGCCCTTGGCCTCTCCGCCCAGGAGACTCCCCAAACCACTCCCCTGTGGTCTCCCTCCGCCCTGCGGCCCGGGGATGTCCTTCAGATTTCCATCTTCCGGGCCCAGGAATTTGACCGCACCGTGCGGGTGGAAGAGGACGGGGCCTTCTCCTTCCCCCTGTGCGGCATCATCCAGGCCGCAGGTCTCAACACCCGTCAAGTGGCCCAGGAATTGGAGAAGCGCCTGGCCGCCCAGTTGGCGGAGCCCCATGTGGACGTGACGGTCTCCACCTGGGGGCCCCGCACGGTCTATCTCCTGGGGGAATTCAAGTCCGGCTCCCTCTCCATGGAGCTGCCCACCTATAGCTATCTTACCGCCCTCCAGGCCATCTCCGCCGCCGGAGGCTTCACGGAAAGCGCCGATCTGGCCAACGTGGCCGTCCTGCGCCATCAGCCCAACGGAGAATACCAGCGCATTCCCGTGGATGTCTCCGTCCTCCTGGGCAATCCTGGCGTCACCCAGGAAATCATCCTCATGCCCGAGGACACCCTCCTGGCTCCCCGGGCCGCCTCCGTCTCCCTCTCCGGCAAGGTGGCTACCCCCACCACCATCAGCATCGACACCAAGCGCCCCCCCCATCTCTCCGAAGTCCTGGTGCGGGCCGGCGGCATGGAGACCGGGGCCGACATCGATCGCATCGCCATCGTCCGCCAGCAGCCTGACGGCACCCAGACTGTGCTGGAGGCCTCCCTGCGCCCCACCGGCCCGGGCACCTACGCCAACGATCCCCTCATCCAGCCCGGAGACCATGTGGTGGTCTCCGCCGCACGGCAGGTCTTCGTCACCGGCCAAGTCTCCCGTCCCATGGCCCTGGAACTGCCCACGGACACCCCCATCACCGTCAGCCAGGCGGTCACCATGGCCGGAGGCTTCACCCCCACCGCCAGCAAGGGCAATGTGACCCTCATCCGGGGCACCCAGCGCTTCAAGGTGGACATGGGCAAGCTCTACGCCAAGGAAGGCTACCAGGACAAGGATCTGATCCTCCAATATGGGGACATCGTCTACGTCCCGGAATCCTTCTGGTGAGCCCCTTCCCTGCTCTGGCCGCTCCGCCCTCTTCCTCCTTTTCCCCTTCCACCGTCTTCCCTCCCCATGGTCAACCAGCCGGAACCCCAAGCCTCCCTTGAGGCCACCACCGCCACCCAAGAAGACAACGAGAACTTCCTCACGACCCTCCTGGGCGGCTATTGGACCTATGTACATCCCTATCTCTGGATGTACATCACCTCCGTGGTGCTTTTCTTGCTGGGCTCCCTGGTCTACCTGTACACCGCCACCCCCTATTATCGCTCCTCCTGCCGCCTTCACATCAGCCGCAACCAGGTGAACGTGGTGCAGGTTCAGGGGCTCACCGACCCCACTTTCGACAGCGCCAACGCCTTCCTGAAGACCCAGGTTCTCCTCCTCCAGAGCGGCGAAGTGGTGGGCAAGGGCATGGAGCGCCTGGGGCTCTCCGAGGAGCAGAGGGCCCGCCTCCAATGGCCCGTGGTCACGGAGGTGAAGGGAACCAATCTGGTGGATGTCTCCGTGGTCTCCTCCGACCGGGAATTGGCGGCCAAGTCCGCCAACGCCATCGCCCAGGCCTATATCGACTCCATGCATGACCGGAAGACGGGACTCTCCTCCAGCGGCGTGGAGCTCCTCCAGCAGCAGCTGAGCCAAGTCACCCGGGAGCATGAGACCGCCGTCCAGGAGTTGCTGGAGTTCAAGAAGGATCACAAGATCTACGACTTTGAGGCCAACTACGGGGCTCTCACCGAGCAGCTGGAAGCCATTCAGGACGCCATCCTGGCGGACGAGGCGAAAATGGGGGAGATTCTGGCCCTCCGGGAGGAGATCCAGGCGGACCGGGAGGCGGCGGTGACCATGCTTCCCTACCTCCTTCTCTCCCATGAGAATGAGACCGGGGCGGTCTCCTCCTCCAATGTGATCGCGGAAAAACTGGGGCGCCTCCAGGAACTCTCCCTCACCCACCAAATGTCCCTCCCCGAGCTCACCGCCAAATACGGGGCCAACGCCTTGGCGGTGCAGATTCACAACAAAGTGGGGGAACTCCTCCAGGCTTCCCTCAACGAGGAGATAGAGACGGGCATCCGGGGTTTGGGCCTCTCCGCCTCCCAACTCCAAAAGCATAAGCAGCAACTGGAGGCGCGGGCGGCGGAAATCAATGGACGCCTGGCGGAGCTGGATCGCATCAGCGGGGAATTCCATCGTCGGGAGACCTCGGTGAGCACCCTGGCCAAGACCATGGAGATGCTGGTGACCCGCATCTATGAAATCCAGATCTCCGATGCCACCGACAAGCTCAACGACTACGCGGTCTTCATCACCGCCCCCGCCTTCCCCGCCGACGCCCCCTTCACTCCCGTTCGTCTGAAGGTCCTTGGCATGGCCCTGGTGCTGGGCGTGGCCGCCGCCGCCGGTCTCTCCTTCCTCCTGGTCTCCTGCAATACCCGCCTCACCTCCCTGGAACCCGTGGTCACCGCCTTCGGCGCCCAAAGACTCCCCGACTTCGGCAGCGTCCCCTCGGTCACCGTGGACACCAAGACGGAGGGCGCCCTCTCCGACGAAGAACGGAAAAAGAACAAGACCAACCGGGAAACCATTCTCCTGGATGCCTTCCAGGATATCCGCACCGCCCTCAATCTCTCCCTGGTCACCCGCACCTCAAAGGTCCTCGCCCTCTGCTCCGCCGTCTCCGGAGAGGGAAAGACTCTGGTGGCCTCCTGGCTGGCGCGCTCCTTCGCCCAGGAAGGACGGAAGGTCCTCCTCCTGGACTGCGATCTTCGCAAGCCCGATGTCCACCACATCTTCCAAGAGTATCTCCCCAAGGAAGCCCGGAAACGGGGCGTCTCCAATGTGCTGGTGGGAGACTGCAAGTTGTCTGAGGTGATCCACCATATTCCCGCCCTGAAGTTGGACGTGGCCACCACCGGCCCTGTGCCCCCCAATCCCAATGAGCTGCTGAGCATGGGACATCTGCCGGAAATGCTGGAGGAAGCCAAGGCCAACTATGACCTGGTGATTCTGGACACCTCCCCCATGATGATGGTCTCCGACGCCCTCCTTATCGCCCATCAGAATGTCCCCTTCCTCTGGGTGCTCCGCCTCTTCACCTCCAACCGAAATCTGGTACGCCAGATGGCCCAGAAGCTGCGCCAGGCCAATCTCCGCCCCGCCGGAGTCATCGCCAACTGCGCCGACCTCCCCAAGTCCTCCCGCGGAAACTACGGATACGGGTACGGATATGGATACGGCTATGGCTATGGGTACGGGTACGGATACGGCTATGGCAAGGGATACGGCAAGGGATATGGGCGCAAGCCCGAAATGCCCTCCTCCCATGACCAGGAGGCCAAGGGGAGCTGACGCCGCCCCCGCCCCTCTTCCCGTTCCCTTCCCTTCCCCCCCCAGCCCCTTCCCGACCTCCCGGAAAGGGGCTTCTCGTTACTTCCTTCCCGCCTTCCCCCATGAGTCCCCGCTCCCCACGCTCCCCCAACCCCTTCTTCCCCACGGTCTTGGTGGCGCTTTTGGGGACTCTTCTCTCTCTCCTCCCCACCCTATATCGGGGCGGAGAGAGCTGGTGGCTCCCCCTGACTCTCCTGCTCTCCCTGGGAACTCTAGCCTTCTGCGCCTTCTTCCGGTGCCTGCCCCATCGCCAAGGCTATCCTACCTTTCATGCTCACCACGCCTATTGGCTCTTCCTGATTCCTATCCTCTGGGGGCTCCTCCAATGGCTCCCTCTCCCCCCCTCCCTCCTCCCTAGACTCTCCCCCAACACCGCCTTGCTCTGGAGCCATCTCCCCCAGGCCCTCCCCCGAATCTCCCTGGCCCCCTACGCCACCTGGGAACGCCTGCAACTCCTCCTCCTCTGCCTGGCCACCACCACCCTGGCCCTCAATCTGGGCAGACGCCCCTTCTTCGTCCGGGCCATCCTCATCCTCCTGTCCCTGGGGGGACTCCTCAATGCCCTAGTGGGGCTGGGACAGCTCCTGGCGCCCAACGCCTCCTGGGTGCAATTCCTCACTCCCCCTGGACCAGAGATCGGCCCCCTCCGGGGCGCCTTCCTGAACCGGAACCACTTCTGCTTCTTCCTCACCATGGGGATCTGCGCCACCGGCGCCCTGATGCTCATCCTCCAGCAGGAGCCCCTCCCGTCCCTTCCTTCTCCTCTGGAAGCCGTGCATCGCATGAAACGGCGCCTCCTCCAATCCCTCCTGGCCCTGATTCTCCTCCTCCACTACCTCCCCTGCCTCCTCAGCCTCTCCCGGGCCGGAATCTTCTCCGCCTCCCTGGTGCTTCTCCTCCTGGGACTGGCCATCCTCTTCGCCCCGCCCCCGAAAGGCGACCACCACCCCCTCACCACCACCCGACGCAACACCCTGGCCTGGCTCCTTCTGGGCGTGATGGCCTTCTTCTTCACCGCCCCCTTCGCCCTGGAACACCGCCTCCAGCAACTCCAAAGCCCCCAGGCGGCAAATTCCCTGGACCGCCCCCAACTCTGGAAGATCTCCTGGCATTTGGCCCGGGACTACTGGCTCACCGGCGTGGGCCCCGGCGCCTTCGAGGATGTCATCCAACAATATGCCACCCCGGAGATGCCCCAGGGAAAGATTGTCCATGCCCACAACGACTATCTGGAAGCCATGGCGGAACTGGGCCTGCCCGTCACCTTCTTCCTTCTCGCCCTCTTCCTCATCCTCATCGCTCCCCAGGTAAAACTTCTCTGGAAGCGTCGCCATCCCACCCGCAGGGGGGTCAGTCTGGCGGGCGCCATGGCCCTCCTGGCCGCCGCCTTCCACGAGGGCTTCGACTTCAATCTTCTGGCCCTCCCCAACGCCGTGGCCCTCTCCGCATTCCTGGGACTCTTTCTCGCCCAGCCCTCCCCCAACGCCCCCCCTGACCCCACGGAGGAAGCCGCCCCTTCCCGCCGACACCACTCCCGCGCCCTGGTGCGCCGCCTTCCCGCCCTCTCTTTCCTCCTCTTTCTGCTGGTCGCCATGGGCTTCTCCCTCAGCCTCCTCCGGGGAGGAATCCGATGCCACCGCCTCTATCTGCTCCGGCAGACCGGCACCCCCAATGCCCTGGGCCTCCACACCCTCCCCTTTCCCCAGAAAGAGAAGCGCATCCAGCAGGCCCTGGCTTCCCAGCCCCGGAATCCCGCCGTGGCTTCCATGGCCGCCCGGGAATATCTCACCGCCGGCAACTACGTCCCCTCCCTTCCGGAAAGAAGAAGCCTCTGGCAACAGGCGGAAACCCTCCTCCAGAGAGCCCTCCCCCAACGCCCCGCCCGATATACCTTCTGGCTCACTCTGGGAAATCTCCAACAGGCCTTGGGACAATGGGAGGAGGCGGAAAGCTCCCTCTGCCGGGCCGTGGAACTGGCCCCCACCCTCACCCAAGTGCAATTGTCCGCCACCCGCACGCTCCTGCAAATGGGGCGCGTGGAACCCGCCCAGGAACTGCGCCGCGCCCTCCTCCTCAAATTCCCCACTCTGGCCCCACGCCTGCTCCCCCCTCTCCTCACCCCGGAAACCGATCCCGAACCCCTCCTCCAGGAACTCCCGGACACCCTCCCCAAGGCCACCTTCCTCCTCCCCCTCGCCCAGACCATGATGGAACAACGCCGCTTCTCCCAGGCGGCAACGTTCCTGGCCCGCCACCAGGAAGAACTGACCTCCCCCGCCCTGGATTCCGAAAGTCGGCTGGACCTCCTGGCCCGGGCCACCACTCTCTCCTTCCTCTGCCCCACCTCCCCCCTCCCCCCCATCCACGCCCTCCAACAGGAACTCTGGAAAACTCTGGCGGAGACCAAGGCCCAGGAAGCCCTCCTCCCCCAGGAGCAACCCCGGCAATGGAATGAGTTGGAGGCCCTGCGGCAACGCCTGCTCCATACCCCCGGGGGCCCTCTGCCCGCCCAACGCCTCCGCTTGGCCCAATGGCTCCTGAACACCGGCGCCAGCCAAGAGGCCATCTCCCTCCTGACGCCCCTGGTGCACGGGGGAGGGGTTCTCCCTCCCGCCCCGGAGGAACTCCGCCAGGCCCAGGAAATGCTTCGCTCCCTGCCCGCCTCCCCCGATTCCGCCGAGGGCTTCCGTCTCCAAGCCCTCCAGGTTCTCCTGGCCTTCCGCCAAAATCCCCGGGATATCCAGTCCCTGCAACAAGGGGAACAACTCCTCGACACCTATGACAAGGCGGAACGAAAGGCCCGCAACACCCCGGGAATCCTCATGAATCCCCTGGCCTGGTTCCCCATCCATCTTCTCACCGACGCCCTGGCCGAAGGCTACGAAACCATAGGCAATCTTCCCGTGGCACGGGAATTCCGACGCACTCTCCTCAAGGAACACCCCGCCCACGCCGCCACTCTCCACGCCCTGACAAGACTCGACCCCGAAAGCCTATCCCCAGAACAAAAAGCCCTGGCCCAAGAGGCCGCACGCCCCCCCCAGGGAGTCCTCTTCTCCCAACTCCAGGTGACCTCCTTCCACACCTCCCCCACCCTCCTCCAACACGCCCACGAAAGCCTCACCCTCAACGCGACGCTCCGCATCCAGGAGGGCACCACCTCCCATCTTACTTTCCTGGCCCGATGCACCGCCCCTAACGGCCTCGCCTTCACCGTCCCCCTGACCCCCGTCAACCCCACCCAGCACTCCCCTCTCCTCTGGGAACACGACACCCTCGTTCCCCTTCAGGCCAAAATCCCCAATTTCCTCGTCCGCCTCGCCACCGCCAAGTCCCCACTCCCCCCAAAGGCCATCGTGGTCTGGGAACTGTTGGCCGCCCCCGACACCCCCCTCTTCCCCCAGGTCCTCACCACCACCACCATCCAACGGACCACCCCATGATCGACCTCCATTGCCATCTTCTCCCCGCAATCGATGACGGCGCACAGTCCCTGGAGGAAACCCTCGCCCTGGGCAGACAGGCCGTGGAGGACGGCATCCATACTGTGGTGGCTACCCCACATTTCCGCCCCCCCATGGACTTTCTCCAGCAACTGGAGGCCCGAAAGCAGGCCCTCCAAACCACCCGGGAAGCCCTGCAACGGGAAAAGATCCCCCTCACTCTCCTGGAAGGCGGGGAAATCACCGCCAATGGACATCTCTTCCGGGAGGTCTTCCCTCTCCTCCCCGCCCTCCTTCTCCCTACACCCCCCCAACTCCCTCCCACCGCCCTGGTGGAACTGCCCCTGGATCTGGAGGTGACCCACGCCCAGGGACTCCTCTTCGAAGCTCAGTTGAACGGCTTCCAATTGATCCTGGCACACCCAGAACGATACCCCGGATTCCATAAAAATCTCCCCCTCTTGAAATCTCTCCTGGACAAGGGAATCTTCCTCCAATTCAACCAGGACTCCCTCCGCACCGGATTCTTCCGGGGACGACACGCCAAACCAATCCTGGAACTGATGGCCTACGCCCCACAACAGGTCCTCCTGGCCACCGACGCCCATCACCCCCAATACCGCCCCTGCCTCCTCTCCCCCGCAAAGGAAACCGTCACCCACGCCCTGGGAGACACCTTCTGGATTGCCCTCACCACCACAAACCCAAAATCCCTCCTGGGACTCCCCTGAGACACGGAAAACACGGAGGGCACGGAGAGTTAACACGGAGGGCACGAAAGGCCCGCTGCGCGGGCACACGGAGACCACGGAGGGGGCGGAGCCTGCTGCGCA
>JAEDMH010000086.1 GCA_016303095.1 Lentisphaeria bacterium
CGTGTCTTCCGTGCGCCGCATAGCGGCGTTTCCGTGGTCTCCGTGTTTTAACTCCGTGTCTTCCGTGCGCCGCATAGCGGCGTTTCCGTGGTCTCCGTGTTTTAACTCCGTGTCTTCCGTGCGCCGCATAGCGGCGTTTCCGTGGTCTCCGTGTTTTAACTCCGTGTCTTCCGTGCGCCGCATAGCGGCGTTTCCGTGGTCTCCGTGTTTTAACTCCTTTTCTCTATCCCCGTTTCAGGAGTTCCATGAATTCGTTGCGGGTGGCCTGGGAGTTACGGAAAGATCCCAGGACGGCGCTGGTGACCATGAGGGAGTTTTGTTTTTGGACGCCCCGCATCATCATGCACAGGTGGTGGCATTCCATGACCACGCCCACTCCCTGGGCGTCGATTTTTTCCCGGACATAGGAGGCGATTTGCTGGGTGAGTCTCTCCTGGAGCTGAAGTCTCCGGGCGAAGCAGTCCACAATGCGGGCCAGTTTGGAGACCCCGTAGACCTTTCCCCTGGGGATGTATCCGATATGGCATTTTCCGTAGAAGGGGAGGAGATGGTGTTCGCAGAGGGAGTAGACCTCGATGTCCTTCACCACCACCATGTGATTGCATTCCTCGCTGAAGAGGGCGTCTCCCACGATGTCATCGGGGTTTTGGGTGTAGCCCTGCAGGAGGAATTGGAAGGCCTTTTGGACGCGCTGAGGGGTTTTCAGGAGGCCTTCCCGCTGGGGATCTTCTCCCGAGAGGCGGAGGATTTCCCGGACATGGTCGGCGATGGTTTCGCAGGGAGTGGGATCGGGCTGGTTCATGGGGGAGGGATCGGGGTCGGGCGCCGTTTGTTTATTCGAAGCGTCCGCAGCAGGCCTTGTATTTCTTTCCGGAGCCGCAGGGGCAGGGATCATTCCGTCCGATTTTGGGCTGCTGGCGTCGGACGGTGACGGGGCGTGGGGCCTTGGGGGCGGAGCCGTCTCCCTCGAATTGTCCCAAGGATTGGTGCAGGGCCTGTTGTTTCCGGTTTCCGGCGTCCCCGGCGGCGTTCTGGCGGGTGCCATCGGGGGATTCCAGCTGTTCCTGGGGGGGATTGCGGCGCTGTCCCTGTTCGGGGGCGGTGCGTCGTACCAGGCGATAGCGGAAGATGTCGGTGCAGACCGTGTCCTTGATGCCGCCCAGGAGAGTGGCGTAGAGGTTGTAGGCCTCCTGCTTGTATTCCACCAAAGGATCCCGCTGGCCGTAGGAGCGCAGCTGGACGCTTTGGCGGAGGTCGTCCATGTCGTAGAGATGGGCCTGGTAGAGATTGTCCAGGGCATTGAGCATGATGTAGCGTTCCAGCCAGCGGCTGGCCTCGTCTCCCTCCACCTTTTCCTTCATGGCGTAGACCATGTCGATCTTCTCCATGATGGCTTGGATGAGGGTTTCCCCATCCCGCTGATTCTCCGGTTGTTCGAAGAGTTCCTTGGGGAAGGAGAAGGGGATGGTGCGGGCGAGCCATTCCTGGAGTTCGGAGGTATCCAGGGGAGTGTTCCGGGAGCGGGCGGCGAAGGCGGCGTCCACCCGTTCGCCCACGGCGGTGCGGATGAAATCCATGAGGAGGGTGCGGGAATCCTCGTTGGTGAGGATGTCGTGGCGGAGGCTGTAGATGGCCGCCCTCTGCTTGTTCATCACGTCATCGTATTCCAGGGTGCGTTTCCGGACGCTGAAGTGCTGCTGCTCCACTCGCTTCTGGGCCTTTTCCACAGCCCGGCTCAGCCAGGGATGGGAGAGCTCTTCCCCTTCCTGCATGCCCATGCGCTCCATGATGCCGGCGATGCGATCGGAGCCGAAGAGGCGCATGAGATTGTCTTCCAGGGAGACGTAGAAGATGCTGGAGCCGGGATCGCCCTGGCGGGAGCAGCGTCCCCGCAGCTGGAGGTCGATGCGTCGGGCGTCATGGCGTTCGGAGCCGATGACGTGAAGGCCGCCCAGCTCCCGGACGCCGGGGCCCAGCTTGATGTCGGTGCCTCGTCCGGCCATGTTGGTGGCGATGGTGACGGCCCCCCGCTGGCCCGCCCGGGCCACAATCTCCGCCTCGCTTTGGTGCTGCTTGGCGTTGAGAACGTTATGAATGATGCGCTCCCGGGAGAGGAGACGGGAGAGCAATTCGGAGACCTCCACGGAGATGGTGCCCACCAAGACGGGCTGGCCCCGCCGGTTGCACTCCACAATCTCCTGGATGATGGCCTTGTACTTTTCCCGCTGGGTCTTGAAGATTCGGTCGTCGTGGTCGATGCGCTGGCAGGGGCGGTTGGTGGGGATGGTGACCACATCCAGGTTGTAGATGGACTTGAATTCGGTGGCCTCGGTGGCGGCGGTGCCGGTCATGCCCGCCAGCTTTTCATACATCCGGAAGTAGTTCTGGATGGTGATGGAGGCCAGGGTCTGGGTCTCCCGCTCGATTTTCACGTTTTCCTTGGCTTCCAGGGCCTGGTGGAGCCCCTCGGAGAAGCGGCGGCCGGGCTGGGGACGGCCCGTGAACTCATCCACGATGATCACCTTGTTGTCCTGCACCACATATTGCACATCCTTCTCGAAGAGGCAGTAGGCCCGGAGGAGCTGGGAGATGTTGTGGAGCATTTCGGATTTCTTGTCGTATTCCATCTGGACGGTCTTGCGGCGCTCCATCTTCTCCTCGGGGGAGAGGGTGGTGTTGGCGTCCAATTCGCTGAAGATGGTGGGGAGATCCGGGATGACGAAGGCCTGGGGGTCGGAGGGCATGAGCTGGCGGCGCCCCTTCTCGGAGAGCTCGGACTCCCCGCCCTTTTCGTCCACGGTGAAGAAAAGCTCCTGCTTGATCTCCTGGAGAAGCCCCCGGTTCACGTCGGAATGCCACTCGGCATCCACCCGCTCCAGCCCCTTGCGCACGGCAGGATCCTCCATGAAGCGACGGAGGAGCTTGTGCTTGGGCATGCCGATTTGGACTTTGGCCAGGAGGTGGTAGGCCTCGTCCTTCTCCTGGGGGGTGGCTCCGGGCTTATCCAGCAGGGTCTTGGCTTCCTGGAGGAGGCCGGCCACCAGCTTGTATTGGAGTCCATAGAGGGCCTCCACCTGGGGTTTCACCACGTCATACATGTGGGTGGAGACCTTGGCGGGGCCGGCGATAATCAAGGGGGTGCGGGCCTCGTCGATGAGGATGGAGTCGATCTCGTCCACGATGGCGTAGAAGTAGTCCCGCTGGACCAGCTCCTCCCGGGAGTGGGCCATGCCCATGTCCCGGAGGTAGTCGAAGCCGAACTCGGAGTTGGTGCCGTAGGTGATGTCACAGGCGTATTGTTCCCGGCGCTCCTGGGGGGACTGGTTGTTCTGGATGCATCCCACGGTGAGTCCCAGCCACCGATAGAGGTGCCCCATCCATTGGGAGTCCCGTCGGGCCAGATAGTCGTTGACGGTGACCAGCTGGACATTGCGGCCGGTGAGGGCGTTGAGGTAGAGGGGCATGGTGGCCACCAGGGTCTTGCCTTCGCCCGTGGCCATCTCCGCGATCTTGGACTGGTGGAGGACAATGCCGCCCATGATCTGGACGTCGAAGGGGACCATGTCCCACTCCAGCCGGTGTCCGGTGACCTCCACAAAGTGCTCCTCCTCCTTCTTGGATTCCTTGAGACGACGGCAGGCGTCTTTCACCACGCCGTAGGCCTCGCAGAGGATGTCGTCGGTGGTCTCTCCTTTCTGGAGCCGCTCCTTGAACTCCAGGGTCTTGGCCTGGAGCTCCTGGTCGGTGAGGGCACGGTACTCCTCCGCCTTCTGGTTCACCTGGCGCACCAAGGGCCAGAGCTTGCTGACCACCCGTTTGTTGCGGCTGCTGAAGAGTTTTTTGATAATCCAGTCGAGAAGCATCGTAAGGCGTGGGGCAGAAGGGGGAGCGGGGAGAGAGGGGAGGAGGAGCGCTGGGGCGGCTTATTTGGAGCCGGGATGCACCAGGGGTTTTCCCTGGGCGCAGACGGGGCACTCCGCCGGATTGAAGGTCTTCAGGTGGAGGCGCACCAGGCTGCGGAAGGGAAGGCCAAAGTCCACGTCCCCCGCGCTGCGATCCACCATGACCGTCACCCCCACGGGAATGGCGCCGTAGGAACGGGCCAGGTCAATGGTCTGCTGCACCCGGCCCCCCTTGGTGACCACATCCTCGGCAATGAGCACCCGCTCCCCAGGCTTCAGGGAAAAGCCCCGGCGGAGAATCAGGTTGGACTGGTCGTCCTTCTCGGCGAAGATGGCCCGGGTCTGCAGGGCCTTGGCCACTTCCTGCCCCACCACAATGCCTCCAATGGCCGGGGAAAGCACCACGTCAATGGCTTCTCCCGCCCAGGGACGGGCCATCTCCGCGCAAAGCTTGCTGGCGATGTCGGCGTATTGGAGGAGGAGGGCCGCCTGGAAATACTGGTCGCTGTGGAGTCCGCTGCGGAGAAGGAAGTGCCCATTCAGGAGGGCTCCCGTGTCGGACATGTACTTCAGGATTTCGTTTTCAGTCATGGCTGGGTTTTCCTTGAAAAAGAAGGGAGAAAAAGGAAAAAAGAGTCTATCCCCAAGGAAGATCTTCCGCTACCGCGGGAACACAGAGCACACAGAGGCGCCCTGCGGGCGACACAGAGGACACAGAGAGGGGCGTTTCCGGCATCCGTTTGTCCGGATGCCGTGGCGCCTCGGCATTGACGTGGGGGAGAACATGCCTTGCCAGGCAGCCTCTCCCCGCGTCTTTCCGTGGCGCTTCTTCCCGGACGGTTGATCCGTCCGGGAAACGCCCCTTGCCATGCCCATCTAACAATCTAAATTCACTGGAGGGTTTTCTTCAGTTTATCGATGGCGTCGCAGAGGGCGACGGCCAGTTTGTCCTGGTAGTCGGCCTTGAGGAGTTGGGTGCGTTCCTGGTCGTTGGTGAGGTATCCCAATTCCACCAGCATGGCGGGAGCGGGGCTGTCGATGATGACCTTGAATTGCTTCCGTCTCACGCCCCGGTCCTTGGCGCCGGAGGCTTTCAGGAGGGCCCGCTGGGTGAAGTAGGCCCAGAGGGCGCTGGTTTTCTGGAAAGGGGTGGCGGCTCCCTCCTTTCCCAGGGTCTGGGTGCCCACGGAGGGGACGCCCGGGGGATTGGCCACGTAGACCTCGATGCCGTGGATCGACTTGTCCTCCAAGGCGTTGCAGTGAATGGAGAGGAAGAGATCCGCCTTCTTCTCCCGGGCGACGGCGCATCGGGCGTCCAGAGTGAGGGTTTCATCCTCGGTACGGGTCATGGAGACGGTGTAGCCCCGCTTCCGGAGGATGGCGGCCACCTTTCGGGCCATGGCCAGATTCAGGTTCTTCTCCAGGACCTTTCCGCTGGCGGCCCCCTGATCCTTCCCTCCATGCCCCGCATCCACCACAATGTGCTGGATCTTGCGTTTGGGGAGCAGAGAGGTCTGGAGGATGGGTTCCAAGAACTCGGTGTAGTCGGTCTTTTCCAGCAGGAAGAGGCCCTTCTGGTATTTCACGGGGAAGCTGAGGCTGCAGAGGGTGCCGCTCAAGGTGAAGAAGGACTCTTTCACCGTGAAGACCATGGCCTCCTCCTGGGGCGTCAGCAACGTGCAAATCTGGGTCTTCCCCTTCTTCTGGGCAAAGAACCGAAAGCCATACCGGGCCGCCACGTCCTTCAAAATGACGTAGCGCCGCTTGTTGACGGTCATCTCCCGAATGGGCTTGGGGGAGGAGGCCGCCGGCTTCCGGGAGGCGGCCTGGCCTCCCCGGCACAGGAGGCAGGGCAGGAGGAGGAGAGCCGCCAGGAGACGAAGGGGGAGACGGAAGGAGATCATGAGCGCCGCCTCCTGCGGGCGGGCTTCTCCAGGGACTGGAGGAGGGCGGGATGCTCTCCCCGGATGACGGCGGCGTCGATGACGCACCGGGCCTGGAAGGCGCCGTCCTTGACGGGGCCGCCGGGCAGGTCGAACATCACATCCAGCATGCGCTTTTCCATGATGGCCCGCAGTCCCCGGGCGCCGGTGCCTTTGGTGTGGGCGATGGCGGCCACGGTCTCCAGGGCATCCTGGGTGAAGACCAGTTCCACGCCGGAGAGTCGCATGAGCTCCTGGTATTGGCGCACCAGGGAGTTCTTGGGCTCGGTGAGGATGTGGAGCAGATCTTCCTGAGAGAGTTCCTTCAAGGTGGTGACGATGGGAAGGCGTCCCACGAACTCGGGGATGAGTCCGAATTGCACCAGATCCTCGGGCTCCACCTCCCCCATGGGAGCCGGGGCGGGCGTCCCGGGAGCGGCGCTCTCCTTCTGGGCCTCGGAGAGGAAACCCAGCTGGCGGGTGCCGCCGCGGCGCTCCACGATCTTGTCCAGCCCCACGAAGGCTCCTCCGCAGATGAAGAGGATGTTCTTGGTGTTCAGGTGGAGATATTCCTGCTCGGGATGCTTTCTGCCGCCCTTGGGAGGGATGTTGGCCACGGTGTTCTCCAGGATCTTCAGGAGGGCCTGCTGGACCCCCTCTCCGGAGACATCCCGGGTGATGGAGACATTCTGGGTCTTCCGGGCGATCTTGTCGATTTCATCCACGTAGACGATGCCGACTTCCGCCTTGGAGAGGTCGTAGTCGGCGGCCTGGACCAGGCGGAGGAGGATGTTCTCCACATCCTCGCCCACGTATCCCGCCTCGGTGAGGGTGGTGGCGTCGGAGATGGCGAAGGGGACCTGGAGGAAGCGGGCCAGGGCCTGGGCCAGGAGGGTTTTTCCGGAGCCGGTGGGGCCCACCATCAGCACGTTGCTTTTGATGAGCTCCACCTCCTGGGCGCCTCCCTCTGGCTTCTTGTCGCCGGGAAGCAGCCGTTCGTGGAGCACCCGCTTGTAGTGGTTGAAGACCGCCACGGAGAGGGTCTTCTTGGCCTGATCCTGCCCGTAGCAATACTGGCTCAGGTAGTCGTAGATTTCCCGGGGAGTCTTGAGGGTTTCCCAGGAGAGAGGGGCGCCGGAGGCCTGGGAGGGGGCGGACTCCTCCTCCGGGAGCTGGGCGCTCTCTCTCCGATCGGCGATCTCCTGGATGTGCATCATGCATTCGGGATCCTGGCAGGTGGCCAGGGTGTCCAGGATGGCATGGGCGCAAATACGGCAGATGTTGGGGGCGCCAGGATGACGGCAGCCTAAATCCACCCCCAATTCCTCCCGGGTCACCATGCGTCCGCAAATGTTGCAGACCACCTTCTGGGGAGGCTCTCCAGCGCTGCTTTTGGGAGTTCGGGCCATGATCCTACTTCCGCTGGGTGGCTTTGGCCTTGGGCTCGATGATCTCGTCTACCACGTGGTAGTCCACTGCCTCCTGGGCGGACATGAAGAAGTCCCGCTCGGAATCCTTGGCAATCTGCTCCGCGCTCTTCCCAATGTGCTTGGCCAAAATCTCGTAGAGCACCGCCTTGGTCTTCAGAATCTCCTGGGCCTGAATGTGGATGTCCGCCGCCGTGCCCTGGCATCCGCCGCTGGGCTGGTGAATCATGATGCGGGAATGGGGCAGGGCGAAACGCTTGCCGGCGGCGCCGGCGGCCAGGAGAACCGCTCCCATGGAGGCGGCCTGGCCAATGCAGTAGGTGCGCACGTCGCAGGAAAGCATCTGCATGGTGTCGTAGATGGCCAGGCCGGCGGAGACTACGCCCCCGGGAGAGTTGATGTAAAAGTGAATGTCCTTCTTGGGATCCTCGCTCTGGAGAAAGAGGAACTGGGCCATGATGCAGTTGGCCACCGCATCGTCCACTTCACTGCCCAGCATGACAATCCGGTCCTTCAGCAGACGGGAGTAGATGTCGTATTGGCGTTCGCCATTTCCAGTTTGTTCGATGACATAAGGTGCGTAGAAACTCATGATTTCTCCCAAAGAATAGGTTGCTGGTTCATGCGGGACAACGCGCGCACGGGCGCACGCGTACGGGGAATGCCGCCGGTCGGGGGAAGGATCCCGGGACGGCGGCGGGGCTGCTTTTCCTCTTTTCCTCTCCTAGGCGAGGAGGGGGAAGGGGGAGGCAGGAGGAAAAGTGTGGGTTCTCCGTTCCTCCAGGCGGGCAGGGGAACGGAGAGAGGGAAGGAGGGGGGATGCCGACCTGCGGGGAGGGCGTGGCCTCTCCTCCCGCTTTCCCTTTTCGTCGGAAGGAAGGGAGGAACTACTGGGCGTCGGAAGCCGGGGTTTCCTGGGGCTTTTCTTCCCCTTCCATCGTCACGTCCGCCTGATCCACCAGGAGCTTGACGGCCTTCTGCCGCAGGATGTCGGTCTTGATTCCCTCAACGGCCTCGTAGTTCTTCCGGAGTTCGGCGAAGTACTGGTCGGGGGAAATGCCCATTCTCTGGCTGGCGTTGAAGCAGTAGTGGACGATCTCCTCCTGCGTGGCCGTGAGATTCTCCTCCTTGGCCACCAGATCCATGGCGTGGACGAGGCGCATGTTGGCGGGCACTTCCTTCTGGAGATGCTCCAGCTTCTGGGCGCGCTCCTTCTCCAACTCCTCTCCTTCCAGCTTGCGGGATTTCAGCTCTTCTTCCATCCGCTTGGTGGCTTCTTCCAGGGAGCGGGCCAGGAGTTTGGGAGGCAGGGGGAAGTCCAGGGAGGCCTTGAAGGCTTCCATCACCTGCTCGGCCACCGCCTGCTGCTGGTTGCTCTCCTCCTGCTGCTCCATGCGCTCCCGCAAGGACTTCTTCACTTCCTCCATGTCCTTCATCCCGGTCTCCTTGACGAACTCTTCGTCAAAATCGGGAGGGGTGAAGCCGTGGACTTCGTGGAGGGTGAAGTGGTAGGTGAAGGTCTTGCCGGCCAGAGCTTCCAAACGGAAATCCTGGGGGAAGGTGATGTCCACATCCTTGGATTCTTCCGAGGAGACGCCGGTGAGGGCGGCGGTGATGCCGGGGATGCTCTCCGGCTCCCGCATGATCTGCCAGGAGTTGGTGCCCTCCAGGAGATACTTGTTCCGGGGATCTTCCTTCAGGGACTCCTCCGCGTTGGTGGTGTAATCCACCTTGAGCATGTCTCCCGGCTGGGCGGGACGCTCCACCTGCTCGTAGTTGCCATGCATCCGCATGAAGGTTTCCGCCGCCTCGTCCACCCGCTTCTGCTCCACGTCCACCTTCTTCCGGGTGGCCTTCAGCCCCTTGTAGGCCGGCAGGGTGACCTTCGGATAGACCTCCACTGTGGCTTTGATGGTGAAATCCTGGTCGGGAGTGTAGACAGGAGTCTTGTCGTTCTCAAAGTCAATGTCCCCGGAAAGCTGAAGCTCCTTGGCCTCAATCAACTCTCCCATGGCATGGTGCAGCAACTGCTGGGCTGTCTCTTCACAGATTTCCTTCCCGTGCAGGCTCACAATCATGGACTGAGGCACATGCCCCGCTCGGAAGCCTTTTCTCGGCACCCGGGCGGTGTAATAGGTCAGGAGGTCCTTGTATGTCTTCTTGCCGTTCACGGCGGGAACGACTGCGTTGATTTGCAGAACGCAGGGCTCCAGCTCCGTCAATTCGGCAGTGAGACCGCTTTTGTAGGTTTCCACAGTTCGACTCCTTCGATCAACAAAGAGTTCTTTGGGTCAATGAGAGGCATCCCCCCACAACAGGGACAGAGGCCGCAGAAAAAGTGGCTTACTATAACCCCTAGACAGGAGGCCGGGAAGTCCCTCCACGGGGTGACAAGGAAAGATAGAGGCGGGAGATCCCCCCCCAGGCGCCGTGGGGTTGCGCTGGTGCTTCACCCCCGTCGCAAGGCCTGTCCTGCCACCCCTACGGGGTTCAGATTCCTATTTTGTCCTTGCCGGGGGTTTCGGTCGGCCCTATGGGCCTCCCTTCACCCCCGTCTAGCG
>JAEDMH010000087.1 GCA_016303095.1 Lentisphaeria bacterium
AGCAAATGAAACTGGCAATCCCCAAAAGGGTGCGTTTGATTTTTCTTTTCTCCGATAGGGGGGGGATATTCCTGGGGGGGAATTCTCTTAGGACGCAAGGCCATGAGGCATTATCTTATACGGTTTCCCGGCGGCAGTTTTTCCCTTCTGTCGTCCAGTCTTTTCTTGGAGCATTGATGGATTTCTTATGTTAACCATAGCAGAGTTGACCCGTTCCCTTTTGGATTTGGGGGTGGAACCCGGTGGCGTTCTGTTGCTGCATAGTTCTGTTGTCAGCCTAGGCCCGGTGGAGAATGGGCCGGAGGGGATCATCCAGGCCTTTTTGGACGCTTTGGGGCCGGAGGGCACCCTAGTGGTGCCGGTCTTTGGCAAGTTGGGAGTCATCACGGAATTGGTGCGTGCCCGGAAGGACGCGGTCGTCAGCGACGCTCCGGTGGGCACCTTGGCGGCGGTGGGCAAGAAGGCCAAGAAATTGATGGCCGGGCACTTGAAGGCGGACACCGCCCATGGGGAGGGCAGTCCCTATATGCGCATTGCCGAGGAAGGCGGGCAAATTTGCCTGCTGGGCGTGGATTTGGACCGGAACACCATGCTCCATACGGTGGAGGCCCTCCTGGAGCTCCCCTACCTCCGCACCGTCCAAACCACTTCCCGGGACAAGAAGGGGAAGGAGGTCACCCGTTCCTGGCGGTGCTACCCCGGCCCCCATCGGGATTTCATCGGGCTGGACTCCCTTCTCCGAAACTCTGGCCTCATGACCGTGGGCCGCATTGGCAACGCCCAGGTGCGGCTGATGCACGCCGACGCCATGCTGACCTATCTTCAGAGCGTGGGAGAGGCGGATCCCGCCTTTGCTCTTTGCCAGAACCCCAGCTGCCGGGATTGCGTCCTGCAGCGGGCCGCCATCCGGCGCCATCGGTTCGCCCAGGAATCCTTCCGTCTCGCCGCCTCCTCCCGTCTCTGCGGCCGCTATCTCCCGGAGATGGTGGAGCATTTGCAGGAGGCGGGCATTGACGCCATCGAATTGGACTATCTCCAAGGGCGTCCCATGGCCTTCCTGCCTGGGGGCGAATTGAAGAAGGCGGTGGAGGAGTTGCGGGGAGCGGGGTTGACCGTCACCGGACTGCGGGTGCCGTCCTTGCCTGGGGATGTAGCGAAGGCCGCCGCCTCCTGGCGGGAGGCGGGAATTTCCCGGATTGTGCTTCCCCAGGGGGCCGTCTCCTCCCCGGAGAGCCTTGCCCCTCTTTCCCAGGCGGGACTCCAGGTTCTTCTCAGCAACCAGAGCGCCGATGGGCAGCGCACCCGGGAAACCTTGGCGCGCCTCTTCCCCCAGGGAGGACGGGTTCTGGCCTTCTCCCCCGTGGAGTTCGCCCGGTGCGGGGAACATCCTTTCCTCCAATCCTGGAAAAACGGCCGCTTCATCCACACCATCGGACAGCTGGATCTGACCGATGCCCAATGGGACGGCACCCCCGCCCGTCTCGCCCAGGGCAATGGAGAAGTCCGGGAACTCCTCTCCATCCTCCGCTGCGCCAACTTCTCCGGCGACGTGGTCCTGGGCGGCGGCGCCCCCTATCCTGGCACCCTCCAGGAGGCCGCCGAACAACTCTCCTTCTTCCTGGAATAAACCCCTTTCCCAACATCCCCCCCATTCCTGATCCACCGATATGAGCACACAGCATGAATTCAAGACCGAGGTCAAGCAGATGCTGGACCTGGTCATCCATTCCCTCTACTCCAACAAAGAGATCTTCCTCCGGGAAATCCTCTCCAACGCCTCCGACGCCATCGACCGCGCCCGCTTCGAGGCCCTGAAGGATTCCACCATTCTGGAAAACGACCCCCAGTGGAAAATCCAGATCCTGGCGGACAAGGAGGCCAGAACCCTCACCATCCGGGACAACGGCATCGGCATGACCGCCGAGGAAGTGGAGAAAAACATTGGCACCGTGGCCAACTCCGGCACCAAGAATTTCCTGGAGAACCTCAAGAACAACAAGGAGGAGCTCTCTCCGGAGCTCATTGGACAGTTCGGCGTGGGCTTCTACTCCGCCTTCATGGTGGCCGACCAGGTCACCCTGGTGACCCGCCGGGCGGGAGACAAGACCCAGGGCACCCGATGGGTCTCCCAGGGAGACGGCTTCTACACCCTGGAAACCGTGGAGAAGGAAACCCGGGGCACGGATGTGATTCTCCACCTGAAGGAGGAGGAGACCGAGTTCCTGGAGGAGTGGCGTCTCCGGAAGATCGTGAAGAAGTACTCCGATTTCGTGGAGCATCCCATCACCATGGAGGTGGAGCACCAGGAGCCCGTGCTGGACGCCGAGGGCAAGCCCGCCAAGGACGCCGAGGGCAAGCCCGTGCCCCCCAAGGTGGTGATGAAGGAAGAGACCCTCAATTCCCAGAAGGCCATCTGGCTGCGCCCCAAGAACGAGGTGAAGAAGGAGGAATACGACGAGTTCTACCGCCATCTCTCCCATGACTACCAGGAGCCCTTCGAGACCATGCACTGGTCCGTGGAGGGGCAGGCGGACTTCAAGGCCCTGGTCTACATCCCCCAGAAGCCCATGTGGGACATGCTGGTCTCCGAGGGCACGCCCCGGGGCATCCAGCTCTACGTCCACCGGGTCTTCATCACCGACTCCTGCGAACAGCTCCTCCCCCGCTATCTCCGCTTCCTCCGGGGAGTGGTGGATTCCGCCGACCTCCCCTTGAACGTCTCCCGGGAGATGCTCCAGGAAGCCCGGACCCTCACCCTCATCCGCCGCAACATCGTCAAAAAGACCCTGGACACCCTGGCGGATCTCCAGAAAAACTCCCCCGAACGCTACGACACCTTCTACACCAACTTCGGCGCCGTCCTGAAGGAGGGACTCCGGGACGACTTCGAGAACAGTGAAAAACTCCAGAATCTCCTCCTCTTCTCCTCCACTACGCTGGAGGACGGGAAGCGCACCACGCTGGCAGACTACGTGAAACGAATGCCGGAGGGCCAGAAGGAGATCTACTACCTCACCGCCGACGCCCTGGCCAACGCCAAGAACTCCCCCCGGCTGGAAGCCTTCCAGAAGAAGGGATACGAGGTGCTGCTGATGACCGACCCCGTGGACGAGTTCGTCATTCCCTCCCTGGAATCCTTCCAGGGCAAGCCCCTCAAGGACATCTCCAAGGGGGAGATTGACTTGGAGAGCGAGGAGGAGAAGAAGGCCAAGGAAGAGGAGCGGAAGGCGGCCAAGGAAGCCAACTCCGCCCTGGTGACCCGCCTCCAGGAGCTCCTGAAGGACCAGGTGCAGGAGGTGCGTCTCTCCACCCGTCTCACCGACAGCGCCTGCTGCCTGGTGGATGCGGAGTGGGCCCTCAGCCAGCAGATGCTGCGCATGATGCGGGCCATGAAGCAGGAGGTGCCGGAGCAGAAGCAGATTCTGGAAATCAATCCCGACCATCCCCTCATGGCCACCCTCCGCACTCTCCTGGAGAAGAATCCCCAGGATCCCCGCCTGGAAGAGGCCGCCAAGATGCTCTTTGACTCCGCCCGCATGATGGAAAATCAGCCCCTGGAGAATCCCCGGGAGTTCGCCAAAAAGGTGGCCCAGCTGATGGCAGATGGCTTCAAGGCCTAATCCCCTCCCTCCCCCTTCTTGTTCCTCCTTTTCCTAGCATAAGGAACCTAGACCCATGGCAATCCGTCCTATGAATGTTGCCGTTGTCGGCGCCACCGGCGCCGTCGGCGTGGAAATGATCAAGACCCTGGAGAAGAGAAACTTCCCCGTGAAGGAGCTCCGCCTGCTGGCCAGCGCCCGCTCCGTGGGGAAGACCGCCCTCTTCCAAGGCAGGGAGTACCCCATCCAGGAGCTGACTCCCGACTCCTTCCAGGGCATTGACGTGGCTCTCTTCTCCGCCGGCGCCTCCGTCTCCCGGGAATACGCCGCCCATGCCGTCAAGGCCGGGGCCGTGGTGGTGGACAACTCCAGCTGCTTCCGCATGGATCCCCAGGTGCCCCTGGTGGTGCCCGAGGTCAATCCCGAGGATGTGAAAAAGCACCAGGGCATCATCGCCAACCCCAACTGCACCACCATCATCATGCTGGTGGCCGTCAAACCCCTCTACGACCTCTCCCGGGTGCGCCGCATCATCGTCTCCACCTACCAGTCCGCCTCCGGGGCCGGCGCCAAGGGAATGGACGAGCTTCTTCAGCAGACCCGCACGGTGCTGGCAGGAGGCAAGGCCGAACCCAAGGTCTTCAAGTGGCCCTACGCCTTCAATGTCTTCAGCCATAACACCGACATTGGGGAAAATGGGTACAACACCGAAGAGATGAAGATGGTGAACGAGACCCGGAAGATCCTCCACGACGACGCCATCGGCGTGTGCCCCACCTGCGTCCGGGTGCCCGTGCTGCGCAGCCATGCGGAGTCCGTGGTGCTGGAGTTCCAGGACAAGGTCAGCCTGGAAGAGGCCCTGGAGGCGTGGAAGAAGGCCCCCGGCCTCACCATCGTCAACGACGCCGCCAGCAACCACTTCCCCATGCCCTGTGAGTCCAATGAGCAATACAATGTGCTGGCGGGGCGTTTGCGCTACGATCTTTCCACTCCCAACAGCCTGGCCTTCTTCCTCTGTGGAGACCAGTTGCTGAAGGGGGCGGCCCTCAACGCCGTCCAAATCGCCGAACTCCTGTAGTTCCTCCCTCCCCATTCTCCCCTCCCCTCCCTGGAGATCTTCTTCCCAGGAGGGGATTTTTGTCTCACCCTCCAACCGCAATCCCCTCCATGCCGAAGACCACACGCCTATTCTGCGCCGTCCTTCTGCTCCTCCTGATGGGGCAAGGGAACTTTCTCGCCCAGGAAGAGCCGACGTGGTTTCCCGACGTAAAGGCTCCCCTGGCCTGCTCCGAGACGGAGCTGGTGGAGTTCACCGCTCTGCTCCGAAAGGAACTCCTGGCGGGACGCTCCGTGAAGGAGTGCCTCAAAGCCGCCCCCCTTCCCCAGGACAAGACTCCCCGGGTTCTCTTCCTGACCCTGGGGGACGGATGCTTCCCCGCCAGAACCTACTACGCGGCGGGAAGGGGATTCCGTCCCACCCTCGCCCTGCTCCTGGAGATTTTGGAGAAGCGCCGTCCGGAATACATTGCCGCCATCCAGGCGGATTTGGGCGCCCAGGTCGCCCTGGCCCAGGAGGAGAAACGCCTTCTGCCCTCCAGCGTCAAGGAGAAATTGGCCCATCCGGACCGGTGGGATTCCCTGCGGCTGGACATTGTCCAGGCCACCTTGCCGGTGGAGCGGTTTCAGGTGAATGCCTCCCGTCTTCTGTTGTCCAGCGTGGTGGGGCTGGCCTTTGACCGCACCGCCGCCTTCGCCTTTCCTCCGGAGCAGTTGGTGGGCCGCTATCTCATGACCGAGCAGCGTCAGCTCTCCGTCTCCCGCATTGGAAACCTCATCTCCGAGGCGAACCTGTGGAGTTCCCTGGGACTCTGGCAGAAGATGGGAGCCGCCACCACCCCCTTCCGGGTCACCCTCTTCGAGACGGACAGCTACTATGCCGATGGCCAGGGCGCCCGTCGCCTCTTCCGGGCACGCCCCGCCCGGCAGATTGATCAGCCTCAGGAAAAAGCCATCCTGTCCACAGCCCAGGCCCTGGCCTCCCTCCTCTCCCCCCAGGATGGGACGCTCACCCCTCCCTTCCCCGAATGGTTTGCCGGACACCCCAAGGCCACTACCTCCCTGGCCGACCAAGCCTCTCTCGTCCTTACTTTCCTGGAAGTCGCCCACTTGTCCCAGGACGCCCCGAGAAAAGAACTCCTGGAAGCCGCCAAACGGGCTGTCCTGCCGATTCTGAAAGCCACCAAACACCTGGATCCTCACGAGCGTCTGGAGAACGGACAATTGGCGGGAGGAGAGCGGAAGAAGGCCTCCCAGCGCCTCTTTGCCCTGGTGGTGGAGGAGGACTGGCAGGAGGACACCCTGGAATTCGAGGAACCCCGGCGCATCAGCACGCTGAAGACCAACGCCCTGGCCCTTCTGGCCTTCACCCGTCTGGCGGAGGCTCTGCCTCCCCAGGATCCCGTGGGCCTGCGCTGCCAAGGAGAGCGCAAGCAGCTGACCCGCCTGATTTCCACCCAGGTGAATCCCGACGGACGGGTCGTCCGCGCCTTGGAATATCCCACCTTGCGCCCCCTCTATCCTCTCTTCATGGAAGAGGCAGAAGACCTGGCCTCGGGAGATAGCGTGGAAGCCGCCGCCCTGGCAGGCCTGGCCCTCCAGGCGCAGGTGCCCCAGGAGCCCGGACCAGAGGAGCAGAGGCTGGCCCAGAATCTCGCCTTGCTCCGAGATACCCTGGGAGAATGGGCCAACACCCGCCCCCAGGAGATGCCCGAAACTCCCTGCCTGGCCGCCTTCCTCTCCCAGGATCTGGCCGCCAACGCCCCCCGACGACTGGCCCAGCTCACTCGCCTGGCCCTGGCCGCCGCCGGCTCCCCTACCCTGATGCCCCCCCTGCCGGATATGTTCGGCTGCGATCCCGATTTCCCCAGCATGACCTACGCGGCCGAACGCTCCCACATCCTCTCCTTGGCCGTCCTGGCTCTGCTCCAGTCAGAGACGCCCCAGGAGGCTCTCCCCCTCCTCCAGGATCTCTGGCCCCTCTGGGTCTTCCAACAACAGGCCAGGATGATCCCCGAAAACGCCTCCATCCTCCCCATCCCGGAAAAATATCTCCACTTCTATCGGGATAATCTGGCAGACTACGGATTCACACTCCAGGGACAAACCGCCCAACTCCAAAGCCAAATGGCTCTCCTCCAAGTGCTTCGGAAAATGCAAAAGGAGCGCCTGGAACCCACGCCAGAGCAAAAAACAGCCTGGGAAAAATGCTGGGCCCAATTGGAACATCGCCCCCTGGCCCTGGCCCCGGAACTGGTCCTGGCCGGCACCCCCGCCCCGGAAAATCAACGCACCCTGGGCGGCACCATGGGCGTGCCTACCGTGGAAACCATGCAAGTCAAAAGCGCCAATCTCTCCCTCCGCCAAGGACAGACAGGAGAGGAACATATCGAAACCAAAATCCTGGAACGCCCCAAATCCAAGGGCAAAAAGAAACACCAATAACCCCACCAACACACAGAGATAGAAACACGGGGGACGCAGAGAGGAAACAGGTCGACCACGGAACCCCCGCTCATGCGGGGGCGCGGAGAGCACAGAGGGGCGGTTCGTGCTCCCCGCACGTCCCGCCCTGTGTTCTTTTTTGGGGAAAGTCTCTAGAACCTCTAGAACCTCTAGATTTCCAGAATCCCTCGGGTCTGAGCCCACCTCGGAGGGGCCGGTCGAAGCAGAGCCCCCAGGAATTCCTCCCAATGATTTCGATTCCCTCCCAACCAGGACACTAAGAAACTGGCAGGCGGGGACTTGTTTTTTTTTACCTTTGTAGTATTGTATGCATACGATCTCCTTTGACGTTGATTCTTTTTCCAAGCAAATCAGGAGGTTGCAATGAATATCCATGTTCTCTTTTTTATCGTTTGTTTGACCATTTATCCTCTTCTTTCTTCAGAGACAATTCTGTTTTCCAATTCTACCCCTTTCATTCGCTGCGAATGCCGGGATGCAAGCAAAACGTATTCCATGACGCATACTTACAAGTCTGCCGCCTTGCTTGGCCACTGGTCTCCTCAAATTGCTTCTTATTGGTCTTTGGAAGACGGAGTCCCCGTGATTCGGATTCCCATCTCTCCTTTGAGGTTGAGGGGTTGACCGCTGTGTCCCATTTTCTTTCTTTGACAAAGGGAAACGGTTATCGGCAACGAAAGTACAGTTATTATTATAGTTATGTCATTTGGGAGGATGAAGAAGGGCTCCATGAAACTCATCATTGGATGCCTCGATATGATGATGAATATTCGGACTGTTCCAATCATATTTTCGAGGGGAATAATTCGTGATACGTGGTCGTTGTTTTTTGCTTCTGTGCCTTCTTCTATGGGGCTGGGCGTCTCTTGCTTGGGATTGGTCCGTGACGCCCCAACAGGAGGAGGGGCGCAGATTTTTGGAGAATGCCCTTCGTCAAACGCGGCAGGCGGATTGTGTGGTGACCTTGAGGTCGCCCGTCTATCCGGAGTTTTCCGGCGTGTCTCATGCCATCTATTACCAGCGGCACACGGAAGAGGGGATGTTGCGCGCTTTGGAGTTGTATCGCAAGGAAGGGCTTTGGCTCCGCTTTGTGGAGAACCAGGAGGGTGTGTTTGCTTATTCTGTTCCCCAGGATTATGGGGTTCGGGGGGGATATTTTCTTCGGCTCTATACGGTCATGTCATTGGGAGAACCCATCTATGAAAAGGAATTGAAGTATTCGGAGTATGCCCTGGGGGAAGGAGAATATCGAGGGCGTGCCTGTCTCAAGGTGGAAATGCGGATGCCGGAATCGTTGAAAAAGGAACCCATGGCTTTGCGGGGCTTCACCAATGTGGATTTGCCGGCGCCCTCCTTCGTTTCACCAGATGGTGTCCTGACGGAAGAGCAGAACATCGCACGGGTGAAGGCGTTTCTTCGGAGTCGTCCCTGCATTCGTGTTTTCCTGGTGGACAAGGCCTCAGGTGTGGTGGTGTTGCGCAAGGAGTTTGGAGAAGAGGGGGCAAATCTTTTCCAGCAGACGCTGGGGGAGTGCAATTTCTCTCCTCCATGGGAGACGCTTCCCCACATTTTTGACACCCCTCCCAATCTCCATGAGGAAGTGCTCTCCGCCTCAGATTTTCTTTTGTTGCTGAAACGAGAAAGAGAAAGAACCCGAAGTGCCAAGAGTTTCTTGGGAGGAGCATGGAAAACACCCCTCCGAAAAAGCTGGGGATGGTTGCGCCAACATGGGCATAAGGTGCTCCTCGGTCTAGGCCTTCTGCTGATCGTGGGAGGAATGTATGGAAGGCGACGGATGTTTCGCTAGGGAGGGAATCGGATGAGCGCAGGTTGGATGAGCAAGAGCGCCAGGGGAAAGAAGGCACTGGCGATGGGAAAGGTGGTCCTGCTTCTGTGTTTCTGGAGCGTCATGGGGGTGGGATGCCGTCCCGCGGAACATCCCATCAGCATCCGGGATGTTCGCTATCAGTGGAAGAAAACAGGAGAGCCCGCTGTGATTCTCTTCCTGGAACCTAAACCCAGGTTCACCTCTCCTTGGGGCAAGGAAACGCCGGAGAGCATCCTGTGCTTCCCTCTCTCCCAATTCGAGGTGAGCACCCGGGAAGTCCGGAATACCCTGTTTCAATCCATCACCCACCGGGACACCAAGGCAAAGGAGGCTGTGGGGATCCGCCTCTGCCGCAAGGAGCCGGATCCCCAACATCCCGGGAACCTCTTGATGGATTGGGAAATTGAGTTCCGCGGCACCTGTCATCCAGTCTCCCAGGTCTCCTGGAACCAGAAAACTCCCCTCTTCCTATGGGCCGGCCCAACCTGCGCCCTGTTCCTGGGGGAACAAGGAACCTCCTACTTCGAGTAGTTCGCTTCCCCGCTGACGCGGAAACACGGAGGACGCAGAGAGAGAAACACGGAGGGCACGGAAGGCACGGCAAGCCGGGCTCAGGTCGAGCGCGGAGAATGAAAACACGAAGAGCACAAAGAGGGCAGAGCCTGCTGTCGCATGCTCCGCCCTGGGAGAAGTGACGGGAAATCCTCCCCCGCTTGCGGGGGAAAAAGGGGGCAATCCTCCTGAACCCCGGCAGGGGTGGG
>JAEDMH010000005.1 GCA_016303095.1 Lentisphaeria bacterium
GCATCTAACCCCCCCCCCCCCCCCCCCGGCCGGCACTCCCCTCCGAAGACCGGCCTCCCTCCCCTCCTTGCATAAGGAAACATAGCATGGCTGCCGAACTGAAACAGTCCTGCCTCCACGATCTGCTGAAATATGCGGTGGAAGAGCGGGCCAGCGACTTGCACATCCGGGAAAACAAGAATGTGCAATTGCGTATTGACTCCAATCTGGTGCAGATTGACTACGAGACCACCACGGAGATCTTTGATCAGATTTGCCAGGACATCGTCCCGGCAGGAAAATACGAGGAATTTTTGGCGCGGGGGGATTTGGACTTTGCGTGGCAGGAGCCGGATGCGGGGCGTTTTCGTGTGAACCTCCATTTGCAGCGGGGCAGCCGGGGCATCACCATGCGGTGGGTGAAGAGCAAGCCCCCCACCGTGAAGGAGGCCGGCCTTCCCGAGGTGATGAAGACCATCGCCTCCAACAGCAACGGCATCATCTTCATCACGGGCACCACCGGAAGCGGCAAGTCCACCACCATGGCGGCCATGCTGGATTTCATCAACACCAACTTCCGGAAGCACATCATCACCATCGAAGACCCCATTGAATACACCTTCGAGGACAAACTCTCCTTCTTCGAACAACGGGAGGTGGGGCTGGACGCGGAATCCTTCGACTCCGCCTTGGTGCACGCCCTGCGACAGGATCCTGACATCATCGTGGTGGGGGAAATGCGGAACCGCACCACCTTCGAGACCGCCCTGGCCGCCGCCGAAACGGGTCACATGGTCATCACCACCCTCCACACCAAGGATGCCCCCCAGTCCATCAACCGCATCTTGGACATGTTCTCCATCGAGGAACGGGATTCCATCCGCAAATCCCTCTCCGACGTGGTGAGGGCCATCGTCTGCCAGCGTCTGGCCAAGAAGGCCTCCGGCAAGGGAGTGGTGCCCATCACCGAAATCATGATCAATGCCCCCATTGTGAAGAAGCTGATCTTCGACGGGCGCATCGACCGTCTGCCCCAGGCCATCGAGGCCAATGAGGAAATGGGCATGATGACCTTCAACCAGTGCCTGCTGAAACACTACAACGCCGGCGACATCTCCGAGGAAAAGGCCCTGGAGCTCTCCGACAATCCCCAGGCGCTGCGCATGAATTTCAAGGGAATCTTCCTCTCCGATTCCGGCGGAATCATCCAATAGAAGTGGGGGAGAGAACCTCCCCCCGCCCCCATGCCCTCTTCCTCTCCCCAGCTCTCCCGCCGCCGTCGGCTCCTCCTTCAGGCTGTCCTGGACAGCCATGGGGGGGCAGGGCGTCGCTACCGTCGTTCCCCCACGGGAGCCATTCCCGCGCTGTTGGGATGGCTGCTGGCCGTGGGGGTCTTCCTTTCTCTCCTGGGGCTATGCCAGGAGTATTTTCTCTAGACGTGGCGGAAGGGTGTCAAGGATATGGGTGTCCCGGCGAGGAATAGCCCCAGACGGGGGATTGCCGTATTGGGGGCCACCGGCTCCATTGGTCGTCAGACCCTGGAGGTGTTGGCTCAGCGTCCGGAGGCCTATTCCCTGGAGTTGTTGACCTGCGGCCACCAGGGGGAAGTTCTGGCGGAGCTTCGGCAGCGCCTAGGGGCCAGAGACAGCTATTGTCCGGGGCATCCTGAGGCGTCCACCCTCCGGGAGCAGGAGGAGGTGTGCGCCCTGTTGCAGTCGCCTCGGGTGGATGTGGTGGTTTGCGCCATTCAGGGGTCTTCGGCGTTGCCTTATGTGCTGGCGGCCTTGGAGGCGGGGAAGCGGGTTTGTCTGGCCACCAAGGAGGTCCTGGTCTCCGCCGGAGCATGGGTGATGTCCGCCGCCCGCGTCCATGGGGCCACCCTGCTTCCTGTGGACAGCGAGCATTGCGCCATCTTCCAGTGCCTTCAGGGAGAGAGCCATCGGGCGGTACGCAATCTCTGGCTTACCTGCAGCGGAGGCCCCTTCCACAGCCATCCCGAGATTTCTCTCCATCAGGTGACGCCCCAACAGGCTCTGCGCCACCCCATCTGGAGCATGGGCCGGAAGATCACCCTGGATTGCGCCACCTTGATGAACAAGGCATTGGAGATGATCGAGGCCCATTGGCTCTTCGCACTCCCCGGCTCTCAGATCCAGGTGGTGATCCATCCCCAGTCCCTAGTGCATTCCATGGTGGAGTTTGTGGACGGCGCGGTGCTGGCCCAGATGGGCTCGGCGGATATGCGCCTGCCCATCCAATATTGCCTGACCTATCCGGAACGCCAGCCCTCTCCCTGCCCCCCTCTCGATTTCCTGCGACCCGGCGGATGCCGGATGGATTTTCTCCCCCCGGACGAGAAGCGCTTCCCTGCGTTGCCCCTGGCCCGCCGGGTGATGGCGATGGGAGGAGGAGCGGGAGCCGTCTTCCATGGGGCCAACGAGGCTGCCCTCCTGCTATTTCTCCAGGGCACCCTGGCCTTTGACGCCATCCCTTGGGCCGTGGAGCACGCCTTGGATCGGGTGCCTTGCGCCCATGCTCCGGATTCTCTGGAGGCCGTGCAGTCTCTGGAGCGCGCCGCCGCCCGGGCAGTTCAGCACTATTCCGCCCCTTCTTCCCTGCCATGAACGCCAAGGTCTCCCTGGTCGCCCTTGAACAGTATGAGGATTTCCCCGCCCTGATGACGGCTTTGGAGCGGGCGTTGTCCCCCTTTGGGGGAATGGAGAGTTTGGTGCATCCTGGGGAGCGGGTGCTGTTGAAGGCCAATCTTCTGGCGCCTGCCCGCCCGGAGGAGGCGGTGACCACCCATCCCCAGGTGCTTCGGGCGGTGATCCGCCTGGTGAAGGCGGCGGGGGCGGCCCAGATTTTGGTGGGGGATGGGCCTGGGGTAGGGGAAACGGAGGAGAATATGCGGGTGTGCGGGCTGCTGGCGGTCTGTCAGGAAGAGGGGGCCGTTCCCGCCCCTTTCCGGGAAACCGCCACCTTTCATACCCCGGAGAACACCATCGGAAAAAGCCTGGAACTGACGGCCTGGCTGAAGCAAGTGGATGTGGTGATCTCCCTGCCGAAGCTGAAGACCCATGTCCAGATGGGATACACGGGGGCTTTGAAGAATCAGTATGGCCTCATTCCCGGAGGACAGAAGGGGGAATATCATTTCCGACTCCAGAATCGGGATCGCCTGGCGGATCTGATGATCGACATCAACCGCACCGCACGGGTGAAGCTGGCGGTTCTGGATGCCATTGTGGCCATGGAAGGCCCTGGCCCCCATGGGGGAACGCCCCGGAAGGTGGGGGCTCTGGTGGTGGGCACGGATTTGGCGGCTGTGGATGTGGTGGGCTGCGAACTCATCGGGCTGCCCCCCGGGGAATATCCCTTGCTCCAGGCCGCCAGACGCTCCCGCTTCGGCGCCACGTCGCTTTCGGAGGTGGACGTGGCGGGAGATTCCCTGGAGGCCCTGAAGGTGAAGGATTTTCAACTGGTGAAGACCCCCGTCAACGTCCTTCGCATCCTCCCTCTCCCCGGATTCATGCTGAAATGGTTGCGGGGACAGGTGGCCCCAACGCCCTTCATTCAAAAGGAAAAATGCATCCGGTGCGGAAAGTGTCATCGGGGATGCCCCGCCAAACCCTCCGCCATTTCTCCCGATTCCCCGGAAAAGGGCGGGGTGAAGAAAGATCTCTGCATCCGGTGCTATTGCTGCCACGAATTCTGCCCCGTGAAGGCCATCACGCTGAAACGCCCTTGGCTGGACCGACTCCTCCATTGGACCGCCCTGGGAGAGGCCGGCGCCCGGCTCCTGGGACATCTGGTGGCCGCCTTCCAGCCCCGCTCTAAAAAAGAATCCTGATCCCCCGCAAACGGGGGGGCTAGAGAGTCTAGAAATCTATATCTCCTAGAGAGTCTAGGACTTGCCATAAAAAACGAGGCGGGACGTGCGGGGGGGGCAGGTCCCGCCCATCTGTGCTCTCCGCGCGCCGCGCAGCGGCGTCTCCGTGTCCTCCGTGTTAACTCTCTGTGCCCTCCGCCGCAGGCGCCGTGGGTTCTCGCTGGCGCTCCACCCCCGTCGCAAAGGCCTGGCCTGCCACCCCTACGGGGTTCGGATTCAATTTTTGATCTTGCCGTGGGTTCCGGTCGGCCCCTTGGGCCTCCCTTCACCCCCGTCTAGCGATCCTCCCACCCCTGCCGGGGTTCAGGAGGATTGCCCCCCCCTTCCCCCCGCAAAACGGGAGGGGCTAGAGGTTCTGAGGTTATAGAGGTTCTAGAGATCTAGAGAAACCTCCCCTCTGTGTCCTCTGTGCAGGCTTTTTTTCTCAAAAAATGGAAATCTTGCTGGAGTTTGGGGGTAGGGGAGGCGTATATATTCTGTCCGTTTGCGAAGACGTGGTCGTTCCGTGGTGGGATGGCATGGGCGGACAGGGAGGAGGCGCATCATTCGAGGGGGCGTGCGGAAGGAGTGGTTCCGGCAAGGAATCATCTCCTGACGGGGCAGACCTAGGGGGTGTTCCTTCTTTCCTTCCCTTTCTCTTCTTGCTTTGACCAAGTGGGCAGGGAGGGGGCGTCGTTTGTTGGCTTCGTAGGTCGTGGGTGAAGTTGTTTTTTGGGGAGATTAGGCAGAGATGGGGCGTGGCACAGGTGTCCTTTGGGGCATTGTCTTGGTGATTTTGGGCATTTCCCTGACGGGAAATTTGCTATGGTGGAAGGAGAGCAGGCGGGGAGGAGAAGCCTCCCCACAGGAGAAGGTGGTTTCTCAGGAAAGTCCGACCCCTATGCCTCCCCGGGAACAGGAGCCGGTCTTGGCCGGGGAGCTGGAGGAAGAGACGGTGGCAAAGCCGCAGCTTCTGATCCGTCGGGCGGATTGGGATGAGGACAGCAGTGGCCTCACCCTGGAGTTGTCCCGTCCCGTCCCTTCCTTGCTGGGGGAGCACATAGAGATTCAGCCGGCTTTAGCCTCTGCGCCTCATGTGGTGGACTTTGGAGATGGGTGGGTGTATTTGTCGGGGCCCTTTCAGCCCAGCACACTCTACACCATCCAAGTGAAGGACGAGGGAGAGGTGGCGGTCACAGTGGCGGAGTCGCCTCGCCGCCCCTCTCGGGCTCTGTTTCGCACCAATGGGAGCCAGTTTCCCCTTTCCTCTCCCTTCTGGAATCTCCCCCTGTCCACGGAAAATCTCCGGGGGGAGCTTCTGGTGAAGGTGTATGCCCCGTATCCGAACCAGCTGCTGTCGTTTCTGGACAATCCCCAGGATACTTCCTTCTCCCAGTGCGTGACCACCTGTCGCTTCCCTGTGGAGAGCCGGGAGAACGTTCCCCAGAATCTTTCCTTGGAGCTGGCCCAAGTGGGCATTCCCCGCCAGGCCGGAATCTACTACGTCACCATCCAGGATTCCCAGGGCTCGGAGTATCGGAAGCGGGGACGCCTGGTGCTGGTCTCCGATCTAGGGGTGACGGCGACCGCCTATGGGGATGAGGTGGCCGTGGGGGTGCGCTCCCTGGAGGACGGGCGGGCGCTGCCCCATGCCCAGGTGCAACTTTGGAGCGCAAAAAAACAGCTCTTGGCGGAAGGCGTCGCCGACGCCCAGGGAATCGCTCGTCTCACCCTGCCGCCGATAGCGGACAAGACGGACGCTCCCCGGCATGTCTTGGTGCGCCAAAATGGGGATCTGGCCTTCTGCGACATCTTCCATGCTCCCGGAACGCAGGAAACTCTAGACTGCTTCCTCTTCGGGGAGCGGGGGCTTTGCCGCCCTGGGGAAAGCATTCGCTTCCATGCCTTGATGCGGAGGAAGGAGGGGCAGAGCGTGGGGGGAATGCCGGTGGAGTTCACCTTGCGGGACAATCGGGGAAAGGTGCTGGAAAGCCGGAAGGCCACGGTGGATGAGGGGGGATTCTGCCAGGCGGAATTCTCCCTTCCCCCCCAGGCCGCCCTGGGACTCTACGGGGTGAGCCTCCATGTCCCGGGAGAGGAGGAGACGGCTCTGGCCAGGGAGAACTTCCTGGTGAGTGAAGCCCTGCCGCAGCAAATCCGTCTCACGTTGGAAGGAGAGGGCGTGGAAAAGGATTCGGCCTTGGCGCTGCGGGGGCGGGGCGAGTTCTACTACGGCTCCCCCTTGGCAGGACGGGAGTGCGTCCTGAATGTCCGAGGAGGGGACGGGGTATTCCGTCCCCGGGGATTCGAGGAATTTTCCTTTGGCTTTCCCGGAGGGAGACATACCGCGTTGCGTCTCCAAGGGGCCGGCCGTCTGGATGACCAGGGAAACTATGCCTTGTCGCTTCCCCTGGGGAACACGGAGGATTTTGTGGGCAATCCGGTGGAATACCAGGTGGAGGCCACTTGCTTCCCAGGGGGAGGCATGCGCCCTGTCACCGCAGGCACGGTGGTTCGTTGCCACTATGGGAAATGGTATCTTGGGGGACGGAAGGGGGAGCATCCCACGGGACGCTGCGCCTTGCGTCTGGCGGCGGTCTCTCCGGAAGGCCAGGAACTCCCCCTGCCTTCCGCACTGACCTACATTCTCTTCCGTCAGGAATGGAACTATGTGCTGCGTACCCAGGGAGACGGGAGTCTCTCCCGGGAATGGGAGAAGCGGGAGGCGGAGATTCTGCGCGGCCCCGTGGCTCTCACGGAGGGGTGGCTTCTGCTGCCGGAGGCGGTCACTCCGGGGGAATACCGCCTGGAAATCCGGGATGCCCAGGGGCGGGGACGCCTCCAGATGGAGTTCTGGCACGGAGCGGGAGGGGGACGCCGCCTGCGGGATCCCCGGTCTCTGGTCTTCACCCTGGACAAGGAGAGATACCTTCCGGGGGAGACAGCCACCCTTTCCTTCCACTCCTCTAGCGCAGGGGAAGGCATGGTGGTGGCAGGGGGAGAGGGGATCTCCTCCACCTTGGGTTTTCCGGTGAAGCCGGGGGAGAACCAGATCCAGGTGCCCATTCCGCAGGATACCCTCCGGGGCACCTGGCATGCCCATGTCACGGTGGCCATCCGGGAGACGCCGGAGTCGGATCCCCGTCTCTTGGCAGGATTGGCGGAATTGCCGGTCAACCAGGAAGCCCATCGTCTCAAGGTGGTGTGGGATTCTCCGGAAGAAGCCCGTCCCGGGGACGACGTCACCCTGTCCATCCAACTTCGGGATGCCCAGGGAAATCCCGCCTCGGGAGAGGCCGTTCTCTGGGGGGTGGAGGAAGGAGCGCTGGCCCTCACCGGCTTCGCCACCCCGGATCCCTTCGCCTTCTTCCACGGGCCCCAGCGCCGGGAACCCGGATTCTTCCATAGCTACGGCTTGCTCTATCCCATTCTCAACGCCGGCACGGAACACATCGGCGGCGGCGCCGCCCTGGCGGCAAAGTTTGCTCCTCCTTGGACGGAGGCGACCCAGAAGGTGGCCTTGCTCTATCTGGGCACCGTCCAGGTGCCGGAGTCTGGCGTGGCCAGCCTCCAGGCCGCCTTGCCGGAGCACGTGGGGAGTCTGCGCCTCATGGCCGTGGCCGCGGGAAAGGCGGGCGTGGGCAGGGGCGAGGCGCAGATGCTTCTGCGTCGGGAGATGACCCTGCAGATTCACGGGCCCCGTGTGGCGGCTCCCGGCGATAGGCTGAATGTGGTCTTCTCCATGGAGAATCATCGCCTGCCTGCCGGAATCGCCCAATGGGCGGCCGAGGTGGAGGGGGGAACCCTGGAAACCTCGGGAGCGGGGCAAGTGGAGTTGGCGCCGGGGAAGGCGGGTTCCGCGGGCATTGTGGTCACCGCAGGCCAGGGGGAGCGTCTTCGCATTCGGGTGACCCTTTCCCTGGGCGGGCAGAAGGAGACGGGGGAATATGCCCTGGTGCTGCGTCCTGCCGTCTCCTATCGGGAAGTGGCAGAGAGTGTGACCCTGGCTCCCGGGGAGAGTCGGGAGTTTGAGGTGGAGCGCTGGGGCTCCTTGGAGGCCGGCACCACCGCCTTGGCCATCACGGGAGGCTTGAAGTGGTTGGGAGAATATCCCTATGGGTGCCTGGAGCAGATGGTGTCCACTGCCTTCCCGTTGCTGGGCGTGGAGAAGTTGGCGGAGCAAGGGCTGGTGCCTTCCCTCTATGCCCAGGCGGCCCGGCAGAAAATCCAGGGGGTGTTCCTGGATTTGGGAACGAAACGTTGCCGGAATGGATGGCTCTCCATGTGGTCCGGGGGAAAGCTGGTCTGGGAAGAGGGCTCCCTGTATGCCTATCTCTTCCTGCTGGAGGCGGAAAAACGGGGGTATCCCCTGCCACGGGAGTGGCGGCGGCAAATCGTGGAAAACCTGAAGCGCACCCTGAACCAGACCGGGGATGCTCCCGAAAAACGGGCGATGGCCACCCTGGTTCTGGCCTGGGCGGAACCCCGCAGCGTGGAGGCCTACGGACATCTCCTTCCCGAGGAAGCCTGCGATGCCTTCGGAAGATTCCTGAAAGCGGTGGCCTTGCTGAAGGGCGGACAGGCGGCCCAGGGGAAAATTCTGCTGGACAAGGCCCTGGAGGAAACCGGAAATTGGCTGGGGAGGGAAGGGGAATACACGGGGTTGGATTCCTCTGTGCGCCGCCTAGGCATGGGCCTGTGGCTTCTGTGCCAGGTGATGCCCGAAGATCCCAGAATCCCCTTGTTGACGGAAGCCCTCTTGAATGCACGCAATCGGGAGGGACACTGGGGCTCCACCCAGGAAAATGCCTGGGCGGCCCTGGGACTCTCCGCCGCTCTCCGGGGCCAGCCCCAGGGAAATTTCGCCCTGGAATGGAAGGAGGCCTCGGCTTCGACGGCGGAAACCACCCGCCTCCCCTTGCATCTGCCCCGGGAGGGACGCTATCTCCTGCGGAACGTGGGGGAGGCGCCCCTGCGGGTGACCCTCCGAGCCCGGAAGGCTTCCCTCCAAGAGAGCCAGCCGGTGTCCCAAGGGCTGTCTGTCCACCGAGAATACCGGGATGAGAAGGGGGAGGTGGTGACCGCCTTCCGCCCTGGCCAGCGGATTCAAGTGTGTCTCCAGGTGCGGGTGACGAATCCGGAAGCGGGAAGCTATGTCCTCTGCGACTTGCTGCCTGGCGCCCTGGAAATCGAGGACGAACAGCTGTTGACCAGCAGCCGTCTCCAGGAGCCCATGCCGGGGGAGGGAACAAAGGGACAATTCCGGCGGATGGAGAAGCGCTTCGACCGGTTCCTGGGATTCGGCGACAGCGCCGACGGAGACTTGGAGGCCCGCTACTGGACCCGGGTGGTCTCCTCCGGCGTCTTTGCCATCCCCCCGGTGACGGTGGAATCCATGTATCGCCCCGCCTTGCGGGCCTCGGAACCTCCCCCTGCGGCCTCCATGGTGGTGGAGGAAGCGCCTTGAGCCTTGGCTGACGCCGCCCCCCATTCTTCTAGGCCGGGACGCTCCCGGTCTCTCCTCCGTCACCTTCTGCTGGGGGGACTGCTCCTGGGGATCGTGGCGCGGGGGGGCTTTTGGCTGGGGGTGAGGATGGTGGGCTGGCCGGGGGATGCGCCACCTCTTCCCCAACCTTCCGTGCTGTATTGGGATGGGGCGGGGCAACTGATTCATGTGGAGCGGGGGGGGGACTACCGCTGGAATTTCCCCCTGTCCTATGAGGAATTCCCCCAGGAGTGGATCCGATTTGTCTTGGCGGTGGAGGATCGGCGTTTCTGGGAGCATCATGGGGTGGACTGGCGGGCGGGCATGCGGGCGTTTTGGCAGATGCTGAAATGTGGCCGGATCGTCTCGGGGGGCTCCACCATCACCATGCAGGCGGTCACCATGCGGACGGGGCGTCGTCGCACCCTGGGGTATAAACTCCGCCAGATTTTCCTGGCCTGCCAGTGGGAGCAATCCCACACCAAGGAGGAAATCCTGGAGGAATATTTCAATCAACTCCCCTTTGGGGGAAAACTCTATGGAGTGGAAGCCGCCGCCCAATACTACTTTGGACGCCATGCCCGTGAACTCAACCGAAACGAGATGATTCTCCTGGCGGGCCTCCCCCAAAGCCCCAACCGCTATCGGCCCGACCGATTCCCCGAAAGGGCCCTGGAACGCCGGGAAATGGTTCTCCATCTCCTGATACGCCATGGCGCTCTCACCCCTCAGGAGGCAGACCGAATCCGCCAGGAACCCCTGCGATACCGACAGTTCTCCACCCGACTCTGGCCGCGCATGGAGGATCCCCAGTTCCTCCTCATGGCCAAAGCGGCCTGCCCAGGACGCAGGGAATACCGTCTCTCCCTAGATTCCCAGCTTCAGGAACAGGTGAGGGCGGCCCTGCAGCGCCAAGTGGAGCGCCTGGAGGGAGTGGAGGATGGGGCGGCTCTGGTGGTGGAGAATGCCACGGGACGGGTGCGAGCCTGTGTGGGAACTCTGGATTACTGGCGTCCGAAGGACGGGGCGGTGAATGGGGCCATGGCCTGGCGCTCTCCCGGCTCCGCCTGGAAGCCCTTCTTGTATGGAGAGGCTCTGTATGGGGGATGGCTGGTGGCGGAGACGCGACTCCTGGACGCCCCCCTGGCCCTCCCCGATTATCGCCCCGAAAACTATGACGGCACCTTCCGGGGAGAGATAAGCGCCCGGGAAGCCCTGGCGGATTCCCTGAATACTCCGGCCGTGCGCCTTTTGCAACAGTTGGGCGTGGAACGCTTCCTCCGGCTGCTGGGACGCCTGGGCATGCTCAAGGCCTCCCCCCCCTCCCTGGCGGAAAAGGTGGGGCTCTCCCTGGCCATCGGCGGCACGGAATCCACCTTGGTGGCCCTGGCCTCCGCCTATGCCCGTCTGGCAGGCGCCCCCGGGGAACTGTCCTGGCTCCAGGAGGTGGCGGAACGGAAGGAATCCCGCGAGGAACTCTGGAATGAGGGCGCCCGGCAGATGCTCCTCTCCATGCTGCGCCGCCCCCTTCCCGGGGCAGGGGAGCTCCCTGTGGCGTGGAAGACAGGCACTTCCAATGGAAACCGGGATGCCTGGTGCTTTGTGGTGACGCCCCAATGGACCGTCGGAGTGTGGCTGGGCAACAAGAATGGCTGTGCCTCCTCTGCTCTGGTGGGAACCACGGCGGCCGCCCCGGTGGCCGGCACCCTCATCCAGACCCTTTCCCGGGAGGCGCCTCCCCTTTGGCCCGCCTGTGAGGAAACTCTGTGGCAGCGCCGCCCCCTGTGTGCCCGGAGCGGACTGACCCCAGGGCCGGATTGCGGGGAAACCCGGCTGGGGTGGACCATCCAGGGAATTCCTTTGAGGCGCTGCGAGGTATGCGGAGACAGAGAGGCAGAGGTCGGGCGACAAGTTCGGGTGCTTTCCCCTGCTCCAGGAGAATATCATCTTGAGGGAACGCCAGAGATCTCCTTCCTCCTGAAAACCCAGCCCCCCCAATGCCATCTCTATGTCAATGGAGAATATTGGGGTAGGCACGCCTCGGGGGAGACTCTGCGCCTGGGCAAGGGGAGCTATCGTCTGGTTCTGTGGGCGGGGGAGGAATGGCGCCCCGGAACCCTCTCCCTGCAGGTGCGCTGAAGGGTGCGTCGAGGGGGCGCAGGATTGCGTCCGTCTGACGCGGCAGGGAGGAAATCACGGGGGGGGGGAGAGCGCCTTGAAGACTTTGGCATGGCCTGTGCTTTATCCCGAATTGTGCTTCAAGAAAGGCGGGAGCGCCTCCCCCTCAGAAAACTTGGCGAGGCGGTCCTGCATGAGACGAGAGAACGTAACAGAGGAGAAAACGAAATGAGACTGATTTGCCCCCCAACTTCTATGGTGAATGATGACATCTGGCGCATGTTGCAAGACGTTTTGAAGGGATTGCAGGACGAAACTCCCCAACAGGAGAGACGCCGGGTGAGAGGGTTCCGCAAGGGAAAGGACGGGAACTTCTTCCTCCATGTGGAAGCTCCCGGGCTGAAGGCGGAGAATCTGGAGGTGGAGTTCCAGGATGGCGGCGTCCGCGTCCAGGGCAAGACCCCGGAGGCGGAGGAGGCCTACCAGAATGAAATCCGGTACTTCTTCATCCTGCCAGAAGAGGCGGATGCGGACAAGATTCAGGCCACTCTGCGGGAAGGCGTGCTGACCCTGCGGGTGCCCCCCAAGGCCGACGCCGCCACTCGGAAAATCACCATCGCCTGAGTCCAAACGGCAAGGCACCCGTAGGTGTAGATACAGACAAAAAGGATTTGGCCCAGCTTGGGCCCTTAGGAGGAAATACAATGAACGAAATCAAAGTGAATCATGGGAATCAGGAAAAGCAGGTCTGCCGCTCTGACAGGAATTGCACCTTCGATCCCTTCGCGGAAATCTTCGGACTGCCGGTGATGCCCTTCTTCGCCCGTCGCGGCGAGATGGCTCCCCGGAGAGTGGAGGGATTCCAGAAGACCAAGGACGGTTCCTACATCCTTCATGCGGAAGTCACGGGCATGAAGGCGGAAAACCTGGATGTGGAATTCCGGAACGGGGGCATCGCCGTCAAGGGTAAGACCGCCGGCGAAGAGGATGGGGAATCCTACTCCAACGAGGTGGAGTACTTCTTCACCCTGCCAGAAGATGCCCAATCCGAGAAGATCCAGGCGAATCTGGCCGATGGCGTCCTGACCTTCCGGGTGCCGGCAAAGGCGGAGAACGCCCCGCGGAAGATCACCATCGGCTGATGACTCAAGGCCGCTGCCTCCCCTAAATAGGTGACGACGACCCACCCCACGGGCGGGAGACGATGTCTTCGGATGTCGCCTCCCGCCCTCTTTTTTTGCCTGCGGAACACGGAACACACAGATGGATCTTTTGCGGGGGCGGTTCGGCATCTGGCATTTGGGATGCCTGGTTGCCCTGTGCCGCCTCTGGGGAGGAAATGCCCTGGCGGACACCCCCTTCCCATGGCTTCCCCGGAGCAACTTTCCTGGGGGATGGCGGGAAATCCCCCCCCCCGCCTGCGGGGGGGGAAGGGGGAGGGAATCCGCTTGAACCCCGTAGGGGTGGGAGGATCGCTAGACGGGGGTGAAGGGAGGCCCAAAGGGCCGACCGAAACCCCCGGCAAGGCCAAAATAGGAATCCGAACCCCGTAGGGGTGGGAGGCCCGGTTTCGCCGGGGGTGAAGCGTAGCGCAACCCCCGGCGCCTGCTTCCGGGGGGGGAGGGATGGCGAGAATCCGGAGGGGCAAGCCAGGCGGAAGGGCGGGGGACGGGTTACATTATCCCGCTACGTTGGGGAGGCTGGGAACCCAGGGGGAAGATTTCCCGGTACTCCCTCCTCCCTCCCTCCCTTTTCCGGCTTTCCCCATCTCTTACTCCCCCCTCTCTCTGGACATGAGCGAAAACTTCTTCCTGGACAACAAGGATCTGCAATTTCATCTCGCCCACACGGATCTCTCCCGGGTCTACGCCCTCCGGGAAGAGGGTTTCACCCAGGGCGAGACCTTTCCCGGCGCTCCTGCTTCCCTAGAAGAGGCCCAGGCCCAGGCCAGGAAACGCCTGGAGGAGGTGGGAGAGCTGTCCGGAGAAGTCTTCGCCCCCAGGGCGACGCAGGTGGATCGGGAGAATGTCCATCTGGCGGGAGGCAAGGTGGAATATCCCCATGGAACCCAGGAGAATTTGGCCGCCATCCGGGAACATCATCTGGATGGGGTGACCCTTCCTCGACGCTACCAGGGGCTGAATCTGCCCACCACCATCTACACCATGATGACCGAGATGGTCTCCCGGGCTGACGCCTCCCTCCAAAATCTCTTCGGCCTCCAATCCATCGCCGAGACCCTGCATCGCTTCGGCAGCGAGGAGCAAAAAGATCGGATGCTGCCCCGCTTCGCCACGGGAGAAGTGGATGGGGCCATGGCCTTGACGGAGCCTGAAGCGGGGAGCGACCTCCAGAGCGTCCAGACCAAGGCCATCCAGGATCCCGAGACGGGAAAGTGGTATTTGGAGGGAAAGAAGCGGTTTATCACCAATGGGCGCGCCAAGGCCCTCCTGGTGTTGGCCCGAACCGAGCCCGGCACCACCGATGGCCGCGGCCTCTCCATGTTCCTGGTGGAGGCCTGTCCCCAGCTGAAGATCAGCGGCATTGAGGACAAGCTGGGACTCCATGGCTCGCCCACCTGCGAACTCACCTTCGACCATGTGCCTGCGGAATTGGTGGGCAGCCGGCGGATGGGCCTCATCCGGTATGTCATGAGCCTGATGAATGGCGCCCGTCTGGCCATCGCCTCCCAGGCTGTGGGCATTGGAGAGGCCGCCTATCGCTGCGCCCGGGAGTATGCCGCCAAACGCCACCAGTTCGGGAAATCCATTGATCAGATCGGGGCCGTGAATGCTCTTCTGGTGCAGATGCGCACCGCCGTTCTGGCGGGCCGCAGCCTCCTCTATGAGACCAGCAAGGCCGTGGATCTCCGGGATGCCTTGGAGGAGCGGGTGCGTCGGGGAGAGGCCTCCGACGAGGAGCGCGCCCAGGCAAAGGAGTATGGCCGTCTGGCGGATGCCCTCACGCCCATGGCCAAGGCCTTCAACACCGAGATGGCCAACCGGGTGGCCTATGATGGCATTCAGGTGCACGGCGGAAAGGGATACATGCGGGATCATCTGGCGGAACGCTACTATCGGGATGCCCGGATCACCAATATCTACGAGGGAACCACCCAACTCCAGATTGTGGCCGCCATCGCCGGCGTGAAGAAGCGCACCCTGAAGGGGCGCATGGACGAATTGTGCGCCACGCCTCTGGAAGGAGAGGCCGCCGCCCTGCGCGCCCGCATTGAGGCGTTGCGCCCCCGGGTGAACGAGGCCATCGCCATTGTGGACGGACACCATGACAACACCCGGTTCTTCGATCAGATGGCCTACGCCGTGGTGCGCATGGAGACGATTCTTTTCGTGGGATTGCTCCTGCTGGAGGAGACCCGCAGGGAGCCTTCCCGCCTGACCCTGGCCCGGGAGTTCCTCCGGGAGTATCTGCCGGAGTTCCAGATGCACTGGCTGACCGTCCAGGAAGAACAGCTTCCGGATGCCGCCGTCCTGGAACTGTAGCCACCCCTCTCCTGCCTCCCCGCTGTTCTGACGGCCGATTGCCCCCGGGAGGGAGGAGAGAAAGACGCAAATCGAGGAATCATCCCGGCAAAGAGGAAGCAGCCGCCGGGGAGGATTGTCTGAATGAGAAAGACATTGTTTTTGATGCTTGCCCTGTCGGCTCTGGTCTGGGCCGGGAATGTCTCTGGAAGCTCCCCCGCCCAACGCCGCCAGGAGTTGCGGGAAGCCGGGGAGAAGGGAACCCTCACCGTCCAGGAGTTGGCCGCCGATCTGGAGAAGGAAGAGGATCCTGTGCTCCAGGGCACCCTGTTGCGGCTGATGGTCCAGCAAGGAGAGGCGGCGGTCCCCTGCCTGCGGCAGATGGTGGCCTACCATTCCCAGGCCTCTGTGCGGGAACGGGCCTTCCTGGCCTTGTGGAATATTCAGGAGGGGAATTGGGACGAGGAGACCTTGCGGGAAAGCATGGGAAGCCGGGATGTGGTGGTGCGCCGCCTGGCAGTCCAAGCATTTCTTGCCCTGGAGAATCCCTCGGATGCCCTGCAGCAGACAGGAGAGGCATTGCTGAAGACGGAGAAGGACGCCCAGATTCGCGACCTTTTGGTGAAGGCCACCTGGCCGTTCCATCGGAATGTGCCCCTGCTGAAGGACCGGCCGGACTGGGATCACGAAGTGGTGATGAAGGCGGAATATCCCCTGCCTCTGGAGGGATGGGCCTTCCGCACCGATCCTCCGGGAAATCTCCATGCCACGGAAAAGGCCTATGAGGCGGAGTTCAATGACGCCGGGTGGAAAAAACTGGACATCGGCAAAACCTGGGAGGCCTGCGGCGTCCCCTACGATGGCATCGCCTGGTACCGACGCACCTTCAACGCCCCCGAAAAACCCGCCGTCGTCCATGCGGCGGAACTCCGCTTCGACAGCGTGGACGAATCCGCCTGGGTCTGGCTCAATGGACAGTATGTGGGAGAACACGACATGGGACCCGTGGGCTGGAATGTCCCCTTCTCCCTGGATGTGACAGACTTGATCCGCTGGGGAGAACCCAACCAAATCACCGTGCGTGTCCAGGATGTGGGAGGAGCCGGCGGGATCTACAAGCCCGTCAAACTCCAGGTCATGGAATAGGGCATTCTTTATAACTTCTTAATCATAAAGGATTTATATAATATACAAGTCCGGTTGCGAAAGACTCTTCCCTCCTCGCCCCCTCTGCCGGGGAAGAGAAAAGCGCCTTTCGTTGCCTCAGCTCCGGATCCCGAAACAGGAGAAATCACCATGCCAAGGAAAATGTTGACCCTGCTGATCCTTTGTGCCCTTTGCGCCGGCTTTCTGGCGCAGGGAGCCGTTCCCGTCGTCCCGGAAGACCAGGGGGCGGTTCGTCTGGGCTATTGGCCATTTTCCGGAGAGAATCCCGGGGCGGACCATTCGGGCAACGGCTTCCACGGAGAGCTCTTCGGGGGTGCCAGCCAGGAAATTCTGGCGGATGGGAGCGCCGCGTTGGTGCCCAACCGCAGCGAGAATCCGCCGGACGCCGCCTGTGGATTGACCGTGGCCTCCCATGCCAAGCTCACCCCCAAAGGGGCCTTCGCCTTTGAAATTGCCTTCCAGCTTTCGGAGATCGCCGACACCATGGCGTCGGATTGCTTCTTCCTGGTGGACAAGAAGGGGTTCTTCAGCAAGAATACCAATCCCAACGGGAACCAGGGCTATAATCTCTATCTTCAGCGCCGGTCGCCGGGAAACTATGAGCTGCGGGCTTGGCTGGGCTTCGGCGCAGAGTCCCTCTACGCCGCCTCCCCCACCATGGCGTTGAAGCCAGGCCAATGGTACATCGCCGCCTTCACCTATGATGGGCGGGGCAAGTTGACCCTCTTCCTGGATGGCAAGGAAGTGCGCCATGCGGAAAAGGAGGACGCCAAGGACGTTGCCCCGGGCACCTATCGCCTCTGCCTGGGGGATCGGGCCATTCGCCGGCATTTCCCCTTCACCGGAAAACTGGCCCAGGCCGTCCTCTACCAGGGCATTCCCCTGCGCTATGGCGGCAATCCCCCCGCCCCCGTTGCCCAGGTCCGGAGTGACTTCCCCGCCTATGACCGGCTGCCGGAGGAAGGAGAGGAACAGGGCGCCCAGCCCATCGGCGTGTGGAATTTCGCCAACCCCGACAAGCCCGGCGAAGACGCCAGCGGCCACAATTGGAAGCACAAGATCTCTCCCATGGCTGCGGTGCAAGAATACGCTCCCGGACAAAGGGCCCTGGAAGTCTGCCCCGGCGAGGCCGCCGGAACCACTGCCTACGGGGTGACCATCTACAACCAGCCGGAGTTCATCCCCCAGGAAGCCATGGCCCTGGAACTCTGGTTCTGCCTGGACAAGACCGCCGCCACCACTACAAGAAACACCTTCTTCCTGGTGGACAAGAAGGGATATCACTACAAAAACACCAATCCCCGGGGCAATGGCGGATACTGCCTCCTCCTCCGACGGGGCGGAGATGGACGATATGTCCTGGAACTCTGGCTGGGCTTCGGCAACGAGTCCGCCCTCGTCACCTCCTCTCCCCTGGAACTTCCCCCCGATGCCTGGCATAAGGTGGCCTTCACCTACAATGGACGAGGCGTGGCCGCCCTCTATCTGGATGGAGAGTGCTTGAAGCAGACCATGCTGGAGGGCAAAGGCCCCCTGGCCCAGAACGACTTCCCCTTGACCTTGGGAGACCGCTCCGTGGCCAACTACAGCCCCTTGGCCGGCATGATCGCCCAGGTGGCCCTCTACCAGGGAATCCCCCAGCGCTATGCCTCCCTCCCTGCCTTGGAACCCCTGCCGGGACGCCGGGTCTTCCAACGCTTCGAGGGACGCCCCCCCCACATGAAGCTGGCCTATCTCAACTCCTCTAACGAAAATCTGGAGGAAGTGCGTTTTTTTGCGGAGGGCCGGGAGCTCTCTGAGTTGCGCCTGGAAAATTTTCCCTACGGCGCCACCAAAGTGATCCCGGCCGAATTGGATCTCTCCTGCAAACCCGGCGACTATACCCTCTCTTTCCAGGCCAAAGCCCGCACCGCCAGCGGCCAGGAACTGACCACCCAGTGCCAAGTCCCCTACACCGTCCTTCCCCGACCCGCTCCCTTCATGCCCGTGGTCATGTGGAATTGCGCCAACGACACCTCCTGGCTCGCCCAATTGGGCTTCACCCATGATCTGGTGGTGGTGGCCGGCATGGACGAGGTGCTGGAAAAATCCCGTCCTGTCCATCCCCAGGAGGTGGTGGGGTATGCGTCGGACTGCGTCCGTCTCAACGAGCGGGCGGCCTTGGGGCTTCACAGCACCCTGTGGGTGCGGGCCGGCTCTTGGCTGGGAACCAAGTTGAAGGACAAGGACCAGTATTTTCGGGTGAACCGCCGGGGAGAGCGCATTGCCAACGCCACTGGCGACGTGACCCAGGATGTCTTCCGGAACTTCACCCGGGATGTCTGTCTGTCCTTGGCCGAAGCCTATGGCGACTTCGCTTCCGTGGATTCCGCCCTCATCCATTCCGAGGTGCGGGATCATTCCGAGGTCTCCTTTCATCCTGCCGAGGTGGCCGCCGCCGAGAAGGCCCTGGGCGGCCCCATTCCTGCTCTGGTGGAGCGAAAGCAGGGGGTCAGCCGTCAGCGGGTGAAGAACTTCCCCGTGGATGGAATCCTCCCGGAGGAGGATCCCATTCTCCGCTTCTACCACTGGTTCTGGAAGACCGGCGATGGATGGAACGACCTCCACTCCCTGGCGTCGGACGCCCTGAAATCCACGGGGCGCACCGACATCTGGACCTTCTTCGATCCTGCCGTGCGCACCCCCTCCACCTGGGGAAGCGGCGGACAGGTGGATGTCCTCTCCCAATGGACCTACAGCTATCCCGATCCCATTAAAGTGGGACAGGCCACCGACGAACTCTTCGCCATGGCCCAGGGCAATCCCCGTCAGAAGGTCATGACCATGACCCAGGTGATCTGGTACCGAAACAAGGTGGCTCCTCGGGAAAATCTTCCCAAGGAGGAGGCGGATTGCCATGCTCCCTGGGAGCGGGAGATCCCCGAAGCCAAGTTTGTCACCATCTCCCCCGACCATCTGGAAATCGCCCTGTGGTCCATGCTGGCCCGTCCCGTGAAGGGCATCATGTATCATGGCTGGAATTCCCTCACCGGGAAGCAGCCCCGGGGAAATAGCGGATACGAGTTCACCAATCCGGAGACCCAGAAACGCCTGGCCGCCCTCCTGAAGTCCGTGGTGAAGCCTTTGGGCCCCATGCTGATGGAGGTGGAAGACGCGCCGCCGAAAGTGGCCCTCCTGGAGAGCTTCTCCTCTCAAATCTACGTGGGCGGCGGCACCTGGGGATGGAGCGATTCCTGGGAGGCGGATCTCCATCTGGCCCTCCAATGGGCGGGCTATCCTCCCGCCATCGTCTACGAGGAAACTCTCCTCGCCCAAGGGGTGCCTTCCTCTGTGGAAGTCCTGGTGATGCCCAATTGCCCGGTCTTGACGCGTAAGGTGCTCCAGACAATCCGGGAGTTCCAGGCGCGGGGCGGAATCCTGGTGTCCGATGAAAGCCTCACTCCCGCGCTGATTCCCGACCTGGTTCTTCCCCGATACAACCGCACCAGGAAAGCCCGGGAGGATAAGGCCGCTCTCCAAGAATACAGCCGGCTCCTCCAGAAAACCCTGTCTCCCTATGTTGCCATGCCCTTTGAAACCAACGACTTGGATTTGGTGGGGCGCATGCGGCAGGCAGGGGAGTGCCGGTATCTTTTCCTGATGAACGACCGACGCACCTTCGGCGAGTATCTGGGACAATACGGCCTGGTGATGGAGAAGGGGCTCCCTCTGGAGGGCGAGGCCTGGATTCAGGGCGAAGGCCATGTCTTCGATCTCCGACAGAATGAGGAGGTGAAGGAAGCCCGCCAGGAGGACAACGGCGTTTCCTTCCCCGTCCGCTTTGGCCCCGGGGAGGGCGGATGCTATCTGGTCACCCGAAACTCCCTGGCCCGCTTGCATCTCCAGATCCCCTCCCAGGGATGCAGAAAGGAACGCCTAGTGCTCAAGGCCACTGTGGCGGACGAGGCCGATGTGTCTCCCGACGGGGTGATTCCCCTGGAGGTGACTCTCCTCACTCCCTCGGGGGAGGCGGCGGAAGGAACGGGGTTCTACGCGGCTCCGGGAGGCGTGCTGGAAGTCCCCGTGGATTTGGCCCCCAATGACGATCTGGGCATCTGGAGCGTCCAGGTGCGCAACCTGGCCAATGGGGTTTCCGCCAAGGGCACCTTCTCTGTGGTGGAGTAATTTCTTTCCCCGTTGCCCTTGCCCCTTTCTTCGGGGGGGAGAAGGGCAGTTTCTCTTTGCCGGAGAGAGGGAGACGGGAAGAAGCGCTTCCCTTCTTCCTCTCCCTTTTTTGTGTTTTCATGGAGTGACGCGATGGAATTTCAAAAACAGGATGTTGACGTGGCGGCCTATGTTTGGCCGGCCTACACGGGAGATGATCTCCGCACCAGGATCTTCTGGCCAGAGGGCATGGGGGAATGGCAAAGCGTGAAGAATGCGGTATGCAAGTTTCCCGGACACAGCTGGCCCAGAAAGCCGGTGTGGGGCTACGTGAACGAGGCGGATCCCCGGGTCATGGAGATGGAAATCAATGCCGCCGCCGATCACGGAGTGAATGTCTTCATCTATGACTGGTATTGGTTCGACCGCCGCCCCTTCCTGGAAGGATGCCTCAACGACGGATTCCTGAAGGCCGCCAACCGCGATCGCATGAAGTTCTATCTCATGTGGGCAAACCACAATGCCAACCATACCTGGGATATCCGGAACTCCGATTCCATCGGCTATGATTCCCTCATCTGGCGGGGAGATTGGGACCGAAAGGAGTTCGAGGTGGTGGCAAAACGGGTGGTGGAAAAGTATTTCCATCTGCCCAATTACTACACCATCGACGGCAAACCCGTCTTCATGATCTACGATCTGAACAATCTCCTCCGGGGATTGGGGGGCGTGGAGGCCACCAAAGAGGCTCTCGCCTTCCTCCGGGAGGAGGCGGTGCGCTCCGGCTTGCCCGGACTCCATCTCCAGGCCGTGGTCCTCCGGGTCCTCAAGGTGAATGTCACCGGCGTGGATACCCTGGGAGACTGCCCCCCGCCGGAATTGGTGAACGACCTGGGCTTCGATAGCGTCACCGACTACCAGTTCGCCCATTTCGCCAATATGAAGCAGGACTATCTCCAAATCCTGGAGGATGTGCGAAAGGAATGGAAACGGCTGGATGAACAGGGCACGCTCCCCTATATCCCCCATGTCTCCATCGGATGGGACAATAATCCCCGATTCCAAAATCCTTCGGACTACTGCTGCTGGAACAATACCCCGGAAAATTTCCAAAAAGGCCTGGAAATGGCCAAGGAATACCTGGAAAACCATCCCGCTGTCCCGAAACTCGTCACCATCAATAGCTGGAACGAATGGACGGAAACCTCCTACCTCCAGCCCGATGATCAATATGGATACGGATATCTGGAGGCCGTGAAACGGGTCTTCGGAAATTGATCCTGGAAAAAAAAACGCATCCCCCTCCTGGCCACACCATCCGCAGAAGGCAAAAGGCGTTGTCCGGAGAGGGATAGGGGGTGTTTGTTATAACATAACTCCTTGAATTTCAAGGAGTTATAACTATTTTTCAGAGAGTGTCCTCTTGGGCCATCCCATCTTCCATTGTTCTGGGCGGAGGACCAGCCACAGAGCCAGGAGGAGGAGGAGCCAGGCGAAACCAGTTCCCCAGGTGAAGGGTGCTCCGTCCCGGTAGTGGATGCCCAGTTGATAGACGATCACGGAGAGGGAGTAGCCGATGCCCAGTTGGAAGGTGACGGTCATCCATCCCCACGTCCGGTGTCCCAGTTCCCGGAAGCTGGTGATGACGGCCACCAGGCAGGGGGGAGCGAAGAGATTGATCAGGAGGAAGGAGAGGGCGGCCAGCTCCGGGTGTGCGGGGTTGAATTCCCGGAACATTTGGGCGATGACTTCCACGATGCTTGCTCCTCCCGCATGGGAGAGGACGCCTAGGGTTCCCGTGGCCTGTTCCTTGGCGAAGGTGGCGGAGAGAATGGCCACGGTGCTCCGCCAATCTCCCAGCCCCATGGGGCGGAAGAACCAGGAGAAGAAGCGGCCCAGGTGGGCCAGGATGGAGCGATCCACCTCCTTTCCCACAAAATGCAGATCCCAGCTGAAGGCGTGGAGAGTCCACAGAAAGAGGCAGGCCAGAAAGATGACCGTGCCCGCCTTGAGGCAGAAGTCCTTCCCCCGGTCCCAGGTGTGGAGGAAGAGATTGCGCAGGGTGGGGAAATGGTAGGCGGGCAGTTCCAGGACGAAGGGGGCGGGTTCTCCAGAGAAGGGCTGGGTCTTCTTCAAGGCAATGCCGGCCATGACGATGATGGCCACGCCGATGAAATACATGCTGGGGGCCACCCAGACCGATCCGGGGAAGCAGGCCAGGGTGATCATGGCCACCACCTCCATCTTGGCTCCGCAGGGAATGAAGGTGGAAAGCATGATGGTCATCCGCCGGTCTTTCTCGTTCTCGATGGTACGGGCCGCCATGATGGCCGGAACCCCGCATCCCGCCCCCACGATCATGGGAATGAAGGACTTTCCGGAAAGGCCGAAACGCCGCAACAGCCGATCCATGATGAAGGCCACCCGGGACATGTAGCCGCAATCCTCCAAAAAGGCCAGGAAAAGGAAGACCAGGAGAATCTGGGGCACAAAGCCAAGCACAGTCCCCACGCCCCCGATGGCCGCGTCCATCACCAGGCTCTGGACAATCTCCCCCGCCCCGAAACGCTCCAGAAGACGGCGGGTCATCACGGGGATGCCGGGAATCCATCCCGGATATTCCTGGGGCTGGGGCTGACTCCGGGAGGCCAGGAGCTGTAGGGCCTCCCGCTGCGCCGCCTCGCTGACTCCCCGCACCTCCCAAGTTTGCCCCTCTCCGGGCAGCAGGCCTAGCCCCACTAGCCCATGATCCTGGAGATAGTGGGGAAGGGCCTGGGGAGGCACTTCCTGGAGGGCAGAATAGCGGAGATAGGCGGCGATGGCCGCCAGCTGACCCGGAGCGAGGGAGCCCTCTCCCTCGGCCAGGCGAGAGGGGGGAGTGGTCTGGGTGGAGGGAACCGCCACGCCGCCCTCCGTCGGCCCCTCCCAGGCTAAGAATCTCCCCCGTTGGGCCTCAAACTCCTCCGCCGTGACCGGCTGAGCCAGGAAGGCGGCCTCTTCATAGGCCGTCTTGTCCTGAAGGAAACGGGATTCCGTCCAGGGAAGGAACCAGCCTTCCCCGAAGACGCCGTCGTTCACCCACCGGGTGAGCCAGGCGCCCACCGTGGTCACGGAGATGTAGTACATCCCCCAGATGAGCAGGGCGAAGAGGGGAAGGGCGAAGACCCGGCTGGTGACCACCAGGTCAATCTTGTCCGACGTGGTCAGCCCCCCGTCGGCATGCTTCCGCACCACCGCCCCCTCCAGAAAGTGGGCGATGGAGGCGTAGCGCTGGTTGGTGATGATGCCGTCCGCCTGATCGTCTAACTCCCGCTCGCAGTCCTGGATGTGCTTTTCCAGGTGCTCTTGGACCTCCGGGGGGAGAGAGAGGGATTGGAGCACCTTCTCGTCTCGCTCGAAGACCTTGACGGCGTACCAGCGCAGGTTTCTTTCCTCCACCTGATCCTGGATGGATTCCTCAATGTGGGCGATGGCGTGTTCCACGCTGCCGGAGTAGATATGGGGGCGTTCGCTGACCTGGCTTTGGGTCGCCTGGCGGATGGCCACCTCCTCCAGCTTCTCCAGACCTTCCCCCGTCAGGGCGGAGATGGGGAGCACCGGGCACCCCAATTCCTGGGACAGCAGCTCCGGATCCAATTTGTCCCCATGGCGGTTGAAGAGATCCATCATGTTGATGGCCACCACCATGGGCAGGTTCAATTCCAGAAGCTGGGTGGTGAGATACAGGTTCCGCTCGATGTTGGTGCCATCCACAATGTTGATGATGGCATCAGGATGATCGTTCAGCAAATAGTTCCGAGTCACCACCTCGTCCTGGGAGTAGGGGGAGAGGGAGTAGGTCCCCGGAAGATCCTGGAGAATCACTTCCTCATGGCGAATCAGGCGCCCGTCTTTCTTCTCCACGGTGACGCCGGGCCAATTGCCCACATACTGGTTGCTGCCCGTCAGGGCGTTGAACAGGGTGGTCTTTCCGCAGTTCGGGTTGCCCGCCAGCCCGATATGAAGGAGCCTGCTCATGGCGCTACTCCACCTCAATCCATTGGGCGTCCGATTTGCGCAGGGTGAGTTCATAGCCTCGCAGGGTGATCTCCAAGGGATCTCCCAAAGGCGCCACCTTCCGCAGGGTCACCTTCACTCCCTTGGTCAACCCCATGTCCAGCAAGCGACGACGGGTGGCTCCCGTGCTGTTGAGGCGCACCACCACCGCACTCTCGCCCACGGCGAGCTCTTTCAAGGTCTTCATCTCCCGCACTCCCCCAAAAACCTAAAAGAAAATCTCCCGGGCCATGGAGGCCCCAATGGCCACCCGAGAACCCTGGATCTTCAAAATCAAATCCCCGTCTTGCTCGTGGATCACGGTCACCTCCGCCTGAAGAACACAGCCCAAATCCGCCAGATGACGGCGGGTCTTCAAATCGCCGGATACTTTCACTATGGTTACGGTCTGGCCAAAATGCGCTTCCGTAATGGGTCTCATGCTTTGCTTCCCCATGCACCTGCCCTGCGAAGGCATTTCCGCAGGAATGCCGTCTAATGTAAGCCCTCCCCTGGAGCCCATATCCTTTCCTTCTTCCCTCCCCTGAAAAAAATGCCCCCGCTGTGCCTGTTGCCAGCGGGGGATTTTGCCTCCTCTCTGTTGCCCCTGCCTCCTTTCGTCGTAGGGAGGCCTGGTTCTACCGAAGAGGAATGCTCTCTTCCGGCAAGGCCTTCAGGAGGGTTTGGCAGCCTTCCAGGACATCCTGATAGGTTTGCTGGAAATTGCCGGTGTACCAGGGATCGGCGATATCCCGGGGGCGGGGGGACCAATCCAGGAGGAGGTGAATGCGGGGATGGAGGGATGGGGGGAGGAGCCTCTGCAGATCTCTGCGGTTGGCCCGATCCATCCCCAGGAGGAGGTGATAGCGCTGCGCCTCCTGGGGAGTGAGCAGCCAGGCCCTTCTGGGGGAGAAGGGAATATGGTTTTGCCGCAGTATGTCCCGGGTTCCCGGATGGATGTCGCTTCCCAGTTCGTCGGTATGGAGGGCGGCGGAACGGATCTGCAGGTCGGTTCTTCCGGCCTGCCGCGCCAGTTCCTTCATGACGAACTCTGCCATGGGGCTGCGGCAGATATTCCCATGGCAGAGGAAGAGGAGCTCCATGGAGGCGATCCCTTAGGCGTCGTAGTGGAGCACCACCATCTGGTGGCAGGTGAACTCCTCCACGGTGAAGGAGATCCGCCCATCCTGGCCAACCTGGAAGGGAAGGGCAGCGCCCTGGGGTTCCAGGGTGATGCTCTTCACCGGCTTGTCCGGCAGGAAGGAGACCTGGGTGCCCCGGAGGGGCATCAACTCCTCGATGACAATGCCATTGCCCCAGAGACCCACGCCCCGGATGGTCTTGTCGCCTCCTCGGGGAATCACGTTGACGTAGAGCAGATGGATGATGGTCCGGTTCTGCTCCGGCTGATCCATGACATTCACCCGTCCGGTGGAAGGCAGATTGCAAAGGAGGCGGGGGGTGCTTCCCAAAGCCAGAGCCACCACCTTCCGGAGATACTGGGCGAAGGGGACGCATCCCCATCCCTTGTAGATGGTGAAGGCGGGATGGGCCAGATAGGTGATCTGGCGGGTGGCCACGCCGGAGGAGAAGCCGCTGGGATCCGGCCGGTAGGGGGTGTGCTGGTGGGAGCAGAAGTGGTCGTGGTCCGTGCGGTTGAAGTACGGTTCGTAGATCTGGCCCAGGCTCTTGCCCGTGGTGGGAAGAATCCGCTGGCTGGGGAAATACATCACCATGGGGGAGTCCACATCGTCCCCCTGGAGTTCCGGATTGGGAACCATGTAGTCCACTTTGTAGGGGCTTTCTCCCTGGAAGGTGGCTCCCATGGCAAAGAGGGGCTGCCCCTTCTCGTCCAGTCCGCTGGTGCCGGAGAGGAGGAGATGTCCCCCCTTGTCCAGATACTCCTGGAGACGCTGGCGGAGGGCTTCGGGAATGGCAATGTCATCGGGGAGAATCAAAAGACGGTATTTCTGGAAATCCGCCTCCGTGTCGATGATGTCGAAGAGGAAATGGCCTTCCAGAAGGACGCGTCCGGCCCCAATGTCGCCGTGAATCTCCCGGTCGGCGCTGCGTTCCACGGCCGCCTTGGCCAGAATGGCCATCTCCGCCACGTTGTGCACATGGTTGCACCAGGGTTCCTTCTGCTCCACTTCCTGATAGGCCCGGCCAATGAGGCGGTAGGTGGATTCGTCCAGCTTTCCGCAGGGATGAAGCTGGTCGCCGATGCTGCACTTCGCTCCGAAGGCCAGCATGGCGGCGCACTCGTAGCGCAGGGCGTTAGGATGCTTGTAGCCGCCGAATTCGCCCCAGGAGGTGTGGAACTTTCCGGTCATGCCCAGATAGTCGAAGGGAAGATTGTGGACATATTTGGCGGAGAGGGCGAAATGGTCGTAGCCCCAGCCGCCGGTGGGCAGGGATTCCAGCTCCAGGTGGGAGAAGTAGTCTTCCAAAATCTGGCGCTTCCCGGGGGTGACGTGGCCGGAGTTGTGGAAGATGGGCATGTCGGGATCCATCTCCTTCACGGCGGCGGTGGTCATGCGATAGTAGCGTTCCAGGCCCTCCTGGGCGATTTGCAGGAGATGGTCGGGATTATGGGGATCCAGGCCCTTTTCCCGGAGGCGCTTCATGCAGTGTTCGCAGGCGCAGGGAGCCTGGTGGATGATGTCCAGGAAGATGCCGTCGCAGTTGGGGAATTGGCGGAGCACCTCCTGGATTTCCCGGCAGAGATGCTCCACATAGGGAGAGTTGAAGCAGGCCTTGTGGAAGCCGGGATCCAGATTGCTCTGGGCAATGGGAGTCATGGTCTTCAAGTCCACATGGACGGCCAGCCAGTCCGGATGCTCCGCCAGCATGGCGTCATCGAGACCGGCAGAGAGATAGATGGGGGCATTCACATGGATTTCCTTGCAGGCGTCGAACTGGGCCCGGAGGAGATCGAAGGAGAGGCCCGGATGGCGGTGCCCCACTTCCGTGTTGTTGTAGTGCCAGCCGTGGTGGCACTTGGCGAAGAGGGTGATGGAGTCCACATGGGCGTCCTGGAGGGTCTTTTGCCACTCCTCTTTCTGGAAGCGTGCCCCGATGCCGGGGATTTGGCCGGAGGTGTGGAAGTCCAGGTGGACTTGACGGAAGCGTAAGGCGTGCTTTTTCATGGTAAAGTTCGGTAGGGAAGGCAAGGGAAAAAAGGGTTGAGGGGGGGGGCTAGGCTTCCTTGCTCACGGCCTTGTCCACAATGGCGCAAATGCAGCAGTCGGACCACACGTTTTCCCCGGTCTCCACCATGTCAATGACGGAGAAGATGGGGAGGATGAGGCCCATGACGCCCAGGGGGGCGCCCATGCCCGCCATGAGGGAGAGGGTGAGGAAGTAGCACCCCATGGGGACGCCGGCGTTGCCGATGGCGGAGAAGACGGAGATGAAGACCCAAATGGCCATGAGGGGGAGGGTGAGGACAATGCCAGTGTTCTGCATGACGAAGAGGGAGGTCACCAGGATGAAGGCGGCGCATCCGTTCATGTTGATGGTGCAGCAAAGAGGCAGGATGAAGCGGGCCACCTCAGGCTTCGCCTTCAGGTTGTTCTCCGCGGAGGCCACGGTGACGGGCAGGGTGGCGGCGGAGCTCTTGGTGAAGAAGGCCATGAGCACGGCGGGCAGCATGGCCCGGAAGACTTTTAGGGGATTCAGCTTGTGGATCAGGAGGAAGCAGGGCAGCACCAGGAAGAATTGGATCAGGTTGCCCAGAATCACCACGAGGACATATTTCCCCAAAGCCCCGGAGACCCAGGTGCCGAACTGGGTGGCAAATTGGCTGGCAAAGGCCACAATGCCCACGGGAAGAATCCACACCAGCCCGCGAATCAGGGTGAACAGCACTTCTTGCATCCCCTGAATTACTTGGGCCAAGGCCTGCACTTGGGGGGAGTCCCGGCGAATGGCCAATGTGAGACCCACCGCCGCCGCCAAGAAAATGACGCTAAGCACATTGCCGCCCAGAAGGGAACCCACAAAGTTGTCCGGCACCACGGAGAGAAGGTGGTTCCGATAGCTTAAGGCCTGGAATTGGGTGGCCACGCTGGAGGCGCCCTCCGCAATGGCGCTCTCCTCCAGATTGCCGGGGGCGATGAGCCGAAACAGCAGAAGGCCCACCAGGGCGGAGGCAAAGGTGGTCAGAAGGGTGTAGGCCAGGGTGCGCAGGAAGATCTTGGTGGTCTTTCGCTGGGCGCCCAGACTGGCTAGGGTGGTGGTGACCGCCAGGGCGATGGTGGGCACCGCCAAAAGCTTGAAGAGACGGGTGAAGATGGCGGCGATGGTGTCGCAGATGGCGGTGATCCAGGAGACTTGGAGGGCGCCCAGGATCCCGCCTAGGGCGAGGGCGACCAACCAAATGAACATTTGCTTGCCGTTGAATCCTTTGCTTTGGGGAATGGTCATAACGAAAAAGGAGGGGGTGAAGTGGGGAATGACAGAAGAAGAGAGGGAAGGCTATTGCCCCAGACGCTCCTTGAGCTTTTGCTGGAGTTCTTGCGCCTCCTGGGGAGTGCTGCGACGATAGAGAATCCCGTTCTCCGCATTGAAGGAATACCGCCCCTGGGGATCGATCCCGAAAATCTGGGACAGCACCCGCTGGAGCAACGCCAGCTGGGTGTTCAGACGAGCCTGCTTCTCCCCATCCTCCCCCACTTCCCGAAGGGCCTTCTCCAACAAGCCCTTCCGGGCCACCAGCCGCAAAAAGGCCTCCTCCGGAGTGCCCAGGCGCTGGTAGATCAGATTCTTCTCCCCGTCCAGCAGGTAGACGGGCTCTCCGTCCTGGGCCAGCGCCAAAGACAACAGGCGGTTGTGCACATTCAACGCATTCTTGAGGCGGGAGACCTCGGCCACCTGGGCATCCCGCTTCTCCTGGGCAATCCCCTCCAAGGCAGACACCGCCTCCTTCAACTGAAGGGAAAGCACACGCTGACGGCGCAGTGCGTTCTCCATGGCCTCCCGGATGGTGCACTGGGCGATGAGGACGGTGCCGTCCTCCTGTGGGAGGATGGTGGGGCTTGGGGTGGCTTCCTGGGGGAAGGCCGCAGGGGCGAGGCACAGAAGAAGAACAAAGGAGAGAAGAAGAGATTTCATGGGGGTGTCCTGGAAAAATCAGTGTCCGTCGTGGAGTTTTTTCAGGAAAGCTCTGGTGCGAGGATGGTTGGGATTGTCGATGACTTGGTCCGGGGTGCCTTGCTCCACGATCACGCCGTTGGCCATGAAGACCACGTGGTCGGAGACCATGCGGGCAAAGCTGATTTCGTGGGTCACAATGACCATGGTCATCATCTGGCTGGCCAGATCCCGGATGACCTTCAGGATTTCTCCCGTGAGCTCCGGATCCAGGGCGCTGGTGGGCTCGTCGAAGAAGAGGATGGCGGGCTGCCCCATGAGCGCCCGGGCAATGGAGACCCGCTGCTGCTGCCCGCCGGACAGCTCGCAGGGATAGGCCTTCTCTTTCCCCTGCAACCCCATGCGCTTCAGCAACGCTTCCGCCTCCTGGAAGACTTTCTGGCGCTCCCGTTTCTGGACGCAGAGGGGGGCGTCGGTGATGTTCTCCATCACGTTGTAGTGGGGGAAGAGATTGAAGTTCTGGAAGACCAGGCCGAAGCGGGAGCGGATCTTGCGCAGGGTCTCGGGGGAGGCGTAGCGGGAGCCCTTGGGCGTGTCTTGGCAGACCAGGTCATCCAGGTAGCGCATGGTGCCGTGATCCATGGTCTCCAGGAGGGTGGCGCAACGCAGGAAGGTGGATTTTCCGCTGCCGGAGGGGCCGATGATGGAAACCACCTGGCCGGAATGGACGGTCAGGGAGATGTCCTTGAGCACAGACTGGGCTCCAAAGCTCTTCTGTAAATGCTGTACCTGGAAGACGACGGGCTTTTCCATGGCTGCAGGTTCCTCCTTGCCTAGCGATAGTAGTTCATGCGCCGTTCCAAATACTCCATGACGGCGGCCACCAGGAAGTTGAAGAGATAGTAGAAGACGCCGGCCACCAGATAGGGGGTCATGGAGGCCTGGGTGCTGGCCAGCTGCTTGGCCTGGGTGAACATCTCCGCGCAGGCGATGGCGAAGGCCAGGGAGGTGTCCTTGGTGAGGGTGATGACCTCGTTGGTCACCGGGGGCAAGGTGCGCTTGATGACCTGGGGAAGGATAATCTTGTTCAGGGTCTGCACCCGGGAATACCCCAAGACTTGGGCCGCTTCATATTGCCCCTGGGGAATGGACAGGAAGCCCCCCCGGAAAATCTCCGCGAAATAGGCGGCGTAGTTCAGGGAGAAGGCGATGATGACCGCAGGAAAACGATAGGCGTTGGAGAGGGGAATCCCGCAGAGAAAGTAGGGGCCGAAGAAAATCACCAGGAGCTGGAGCATCAGGGGGGTGCCCCGCATCATGGAGATGTAGACCCGGGTCAGCCAGGCCAAAGGAGAGAACTTGCTCATGCGGAACAGGCAGATGAACAAGCCCAGGGGCAGGGCGTAGAGCAGGGTCAGAAAAAAGATGGCCACCGTGGTCCCAAAGCTCTTGAACAGGAGGGTGAGGGTGTACCGGAATTGAGGAGCACAGAGCACCTCCAGCAGTTCGGCAAGGAATGGGGGCACGGCGGCAGGAAAGTTGGGAAAAGGGGAGGGAAGATGGCCCGCTCCCCGCAAAAAACCGGGGGACGGGCCGGAAATAGGGAAAAGGGAGTTACTTCTTCTGGATGCTCACATCCTCCCCGTCAAACCACTTCTGGGAAATCTTGGTGAAGGTGCCATCCTCATGCATCTGATCCATGGTCTCCTGCACCAAATCCCGAATGGCCGTGTTGCCCAGCTTGAAGCCAATGCCATACTGCTCCGTGGTGAGATTCTCCTCCAGCATCCGGGCGACATCGTTCCCTTTCATGAGACGGACGGCCACGCTGTAGTCGATGACCACGGCGTCGCAGGCTCCCGCCTGAAGCTCCATGTAGGCCTGGTTGAAGGTGGGCACCTCCACAATGGCCTTCAGGGAGTTGCGCAACTCCGTGCACTCCTCGCTCTGAAGGGCCTTCAGGCCGGAGGAGTCCGCCTGGGCTTCCACCGTGGTTCCGGCCAGCTGCGCCTTGGTGTGGATGGGGGAGTCCTTCCGCACCAGGATGACCTGGGAGCTGTCCACATAGGGCTCGCTCCAGGTGTAGTACTCTTCCCGCCCGTTGATGGTGAAGCCGTTCCAGATGCAGTTGATGGACCCGCTGTTCAACTCGGCGTCCTTGGCATCCCAGTCAATGGCCTGGAACTTGACCTTCCAGCCCCGCCGGACGGCCACCTCCTTGGCCAGATCCAGGTCGAAACCCACCAGTTCTCCCGTGGCTTCGTCACGGAATCCGTAGGGAGGGAAGGAGGCGTCCAAGCCCACCACCAGGGTGAAGTCGCCATTGAGCAGCTGGAACAAGGCTTCCTCGTAGGAGCACAGGGCCTGGTTGGCGGCAGGATTCTTGGACATGGGGGTCTTTTTGCCGCAGGAGGCGAGGGTGAAGAGGGCGAGGAAGGCGGACAGGAGAAGGAGGGTGTTTCTCATGGGATTTCTGGGGTGGGAGGGACTGGGGAAAAGAAGAAGATGCCCCAGGCCTGGGGAGCAAAGCCTCCGGAGCCGGTCTGGGGGAGGGAGAAGGGGGAAAAGCCCCCTTGCCCCGGATAAATGGAACGAGGCCTAGAATATACCACGGATTGTTCTCCCGTTGACCCCCGCGGTTTTCCATGATTTTCCCGGAGAATAAGGTGGAAAAGTTGTCATGGAAATGTGCAATTTGTGACTTTGGGGAAGGGAAAAGGATGGTTCATGGGGGGGCTCGGTATATTCTTGCCCATGGCCCGGAAGTTCCGGGAAATGGAAAACCTGGATGCGGGGTGTCAAGGAGGTTTCGCCAGCGTGAGGAGAAGCGAGGCGCCAGGGTGTACGCCGGCTGGGCCGCGGGATCTCCCGCGGGAAAGCCTGGGGCCGCGCCAGGGGGCAGGAGACAAGGGCGGGACTGGCTGTCGCCGCATTGTTCTCCCCCCCTACACACACACACGCCGTTCCGGGAATGCACAAAGCAGACAAGGAGAAACAGCATGGAAGGAAAGCAAGGGGATGACCCCCGGGAATTCCAAGGATTCTTGACTCCAGGAGTGCGCAGGAGAATGCGGAACCGGAGAAAGTCCATGGGCCTCAGCGTGCAAAAGCTCGGGGAGGCCATGGGGGTGAATTGGTCCACTCTGCGAAAATGGGAGGATGGCTCCGTGGGCTCCTGTCGCCCCGCCCATGCGCGAAAGCTCTCCCGCTTCCTCGCCGGCGAACTGGACGAAACCATTCGAAGGATGTCCTCCACTCCCCTCTCCCGCAATGAGGAGAAGCGGAGCCAGGCCCTGCCTCTCCTGGAGTGCATGGAGCGCATCTCCGGACTGTACCGGATTTGCGAGGGAAATCCCACGCTGGAGTCCGCCATGGTCTCCCGCCTGAACGAGGCACTGCATCGCTCCGCGGAACGCATTCGGAACTACACAGGGCAATCCAAGGAAAAGGAGGATTGACGATGAACAAGAGAGAGAATCCCTCCGCCGGAAAGGGAGAGAAGGAGGAGGTCTTCCTGGGAATCTTCACCCCGGGCCTCCGTCGACGTTTCCGGGAACACCGCACCCGGCTGGGCATCAGCCTGCAGCAGTTGGGGGAGGTCCTGCAAATCCACTGGTCCACCGTGCGAAAATGGGAGGCGGGCGTTTCCGCCAAGTGCCAGCCTCGCCATGTTTCCCGGATTCAAGCCTTTCTGGATCATAAATATGACCAGCGCCTCCTTGCCCTTGCCGCCCCGGAAATCAATGTGACGGAGATGATGCGAAGAATTCCCCGCCCCCTCCATGCCTGCATGGAACGGGCCTGGGTGGTCTACGGCGTCTCCCAATGCTATCCGGGAGAGGAAAAGTGCCTCCTGGGGGAATTGCGGTCTGCCTTGGATGAAACCGCGAACCAGATCCTGAAAGGACTGGAGACTTCCCCTGATCCGGAAGAGTGAGGCAAATTGTTTTATGGGGGGGGCTTGCTTTTTTTCGTTTTTTTCCTATACTTTCCCCATCCAAATGATCGCCGGAATGGGTCAGTCTCCCGTTGTCGCGGTGAAACAAGGACCTGTTTCTGTGGTACACTCCCCGATACAATACGTCTTGGAAGAAAAATGAAAAAATCCTTCACTCTCATTGAATTGCTCGTGGTCATCGCCATTATCGCCATTCTGGCTGCCATGCTGCTGCCTGCCCTCTCCAAGGCCCGGGCCAAGGCAAGGGCCATCTCCTGCACCAACAACCAGAAGCAGTGCATCCTGGGATTGCTCCTCTACTCCGATGACTACGACGGCTACGTGGTGACCGTCCCCGGCTCCCAATACGGCGCCTACTGGTACTATCCCGCCGCCTACTCCGATGGAAAACCCTACGTGGACGAGCGGAACAACGGCAATGCCGCCAATGGATGCCTGGGGCTGGGATACTGGCCGGCCGGCGTGGAGCACTGCACCATCCTCAAGGGAGAGAAACCCCAGACGGATCTGGTGGGCCACGCGGCCACCGCCTACGGCATGCCCGCCTGCCGCAACACCACGGCAGGATATAGCGAGACGGACTGCACCTGGGGCGGCATTGAACCCAAAATCCACGTGATGCTGAGCAACAACGGCACGGCTCTGCGCCCCGATTCGGGCAAGGTTCCCGCCGCTCAGCGCTGGCTCCTGGGATGCTCCGTGGAAACCTCCAACAAGGTGGCCACCAACAAGGGCGCCTCTCGCGTCGGCCCCCGGGACTATACCTACAATCCCAATCTCTCCACCCTGGCTGCTCATCACTCCAATCTCTGCAACATGGCCTTCTGGGATGGTCATTCCGAGGCTCTCAGCCCCGACAAGACGGCGGAGATGTGGTGCTTGGGAAGCAATGGGGCCGTCACCCAGTGCGCCATCATCACCGGGCAGGGATACAAGGAATTCCCCAGCGTGAACGTGACTTCCTTCTAGCGAATCCAAGGACAAGCTCTGCGTAGAGAGGGGTGTTGTGCCGGGGAAGGATCCCCTGCATGCTCCCCTCTACACCCGCTTCAGGCCGGGAAGGATGGGTCCCATCCTCCCCGGCTGAATTCTTTTTGAGGGAAAGCGGCATCCCTCCCCCTTGGCTCTCCCACTCTTTCTTTGTTTTCCTCCATATGTACGAACTTTCTCTGGGAGGCTGGATCATGGCCGGCCTCTGTGGCATTGTGGTGGGGATGGCCAAATGCGGCATCCCTGGTCTGGGTTCTTTGGCGGTTCCCCTGCTGGCGGGAGTCCTCCCCGCCCGAACCGCCACCGGCGCCCTCCTTCCTCTCTTGGTGGCGGGAGACGCCGTGGGCGCCCTCCGCTTCAAGCGCAGCTGCAATGGAAAGCTCCTCCTGCGCTTGCTGCCCATCTCCATCCTGGGAATTCTCCTGGGATATTGGCTGCTGGGTTTCCCTTGGATGGATGACAGGGTGATCCGCTATGCCACGGCGGGGATCATTCTGGTGCTGTTTCTGCTGAACCAGTGGAAGAGCGCATTGCCTCTTCTGGTGAGCAAAGCCCAGGAAAGCCAAGCCGGACTCTGGGGGATGGCGCTCTTTTTCGGCCTCCTGGCCGGCGTCACCACCACTCTGGCCAACGCCGCTGGCCCCGTGGCTCTGATCTATCTCCTGGCCATGGGACTGCCCAAGGAGGAGTTCATCGCCACCAATGCCTGGTTCTTTCTGGTGCTGAACTGGATTAAGGTGCCTCTCATGGTGAAGAGGAATATGATCACCCGGGAAAGTCTCCTTCTGAATCTGAAACTCCTCCCCGCTCTCCTCCTGGGAACTCTCCTGGGACTCCTGCTCAGCAAACGCCTCTCCAATCAAGCCTTCCGAAGAAGCGTGGAAATCCTGACGGCTTTGGCCGCCCTCCTCCTTTTCCTCCCCCCGGGAACCTTGACCAAACTTATGCGTTGTCTGCTGGGGACCTAAACCCCTCCCCCAGAAAGGAGGCGGATCAAACTCCGTTGAAGCACAAAAAAGCGAGGGAAGAAGGCCAGAAAAACCTCTTCGCCTCGCTCTTGCGTTTGGGGCAGGTGTCTATCGGGAAACCGTGCTCCGGGAGTGTTGCGTGGATTCTGGGGCAGGGCTAGGCCACAGAGAATTCCATGGCCTTTCCCCCGCCCCACCCATTCCGGAGGTTTCCGGGTCAATTCTCCATCTTTTTCATCTGCTGGATGGCGACCAGCAGGCACCGGGGCAGGTGGAACATGGTCTTCCATTTTCCCCCTTTCAAGGTGTGGGTGGGTTCTCCCCGACGGTTCAGATAGGCGAACCACTCCGGATATTCCGGGTCGCGGAAATGGCTCCATGCCCACTGATCCACCTCCAGGAACTTGTCCAAAAAGTGCTGCTCCCGGGTGAGACGATAGGCGAAGAGGGTGGCCAGAATGGCCTCGTTATGGGGCCACCAGAGCTTCATGTCCCACTGGAGTTCCAAATGCGGCTTCCCGAGGGCGTCCATGAAGTAGAATAGGCCTCCGTATTGGGGGTCGGTGCCCAGGGCCAGAAGGGCCTTCACAATATGGGCCGCCTTCTGGATCATGGCCTGATCCTTCCTGCGTTCGGCGTAGTTCATCACAAACCACATGGATTCCAAACCGTGTCCCGGATTCAGGAAACGCCCCTCGCAGGAATCCAGATCCAGAGTGCCATCGGGATTCACATTCTCGAAAAGCATCTGGCGATCCTCCCTCCAAAAACGCTCCAGCACCGTGTGGATGGCCTGGTCGCATTGGGCGTCGTATTCCGAGGTGCCCAGCGCCTCCCCCATGACCACCCCCAGATTGGCCAGCATCATGAAGTGGCCGTGGGAAAGACGGCGGGGCTTGGCGGGCATGGCCTTCTCCCAACGCCCCTTGGGATTCTCCATCCGGGCAATGTATTTCTCCATGGCGCTCTTGGCTTCCTGACGGTATTCCTCCTCCCCCGTCGCCTGGAAAAGGGCCGCCGCCCCCATGGCGGCAAAGCACTCGGAGAAGATGTTGGAGGGCGCCATGGTGGGCTCGCCCCGACGATTCAAGGCAAAATAGTAGGTGCCGTCCGGAGACTTCCCATGGGTGGTGAGAAATTGGTAGCCCTGCCGGGCAATGTCCAGCCAGCGTTCCTGGCGGTACGGGGTCATGGCCAGGGTGGCGAACATGTAGACGATGCGCCACTGCATCCACATGTATTTCTCCGTGTCGTAGAGAGAGCCGTCCCGGTCAAGAAAGGTGAAGTATCCGCCATATTCCTTGTCTACCGCATGCTCTTCCCAAAAGGGAATCACACGCTCCAAAAGTTCTTGCTCGTATCGGCGGATGTAGGGTTGAAAGTCCATGGGGAAAGGCAAAGGTCAAAAAGAGGGAAAACAGACGGAAAAACCCCTCATGCGCCGCATGATTCCCCGGAAAAAAGGGAAGACCATCGCGGGACGAGGGGCTGGGAAGAAAGGAGGAGCTCCCCCTCTTCCCCCCGCCTCCCACCACCCTGAGCAGGGAAGGAGAGAGGAGAAGGAAGAACGGGGAAGGGGAGTGCCTCCCAGGACGACTCCTAGAGATACATCGGGCCCAGGTACTGGCAGGCGCGGAAGTCATCGTTGCCCAGACGCTGCCACAGGGTGGGACGGAAGATCTCTTCCTTGGGCACGTTGCACATGTCCACCGGGATCCGCAGCATGGACGCCAGGGTGACCAGGTCGGCGCCGATGAAGCCGTAGGAACTGGCGTCGTGGTTGGGGCCGATGCTGTTCATGTACTCGAAGGAGGACATGCCCCGGGGCGTCCAGAAGGTCTGGGGCCAGGTGGGATCCGTGACCTTCTTGATGTGTTCCTCCACCTTCTTGGGCAGCTGGACGGACTCGCCTTCCACAATGGAGAAGGTGAGCATGTTGTCCACGCAGTTCATGCGGTAGGAGGTCATGGGCAGCCCGCCGGGGGTGGTGAACTGGCTGGAGAGACCGTCGCCGGGGAAGTAGGTGAGGGCGGCGTTCATGTAGTTGGTGCTCTGGAGGATGGCCTTCAGGAGGGCGTCCTGGAGCTTCTTGCTGTCGTTGTACATCTTCCACAGCTCCTGGATGGAGGTCTTGGCCGGGGTGGTCTTGGCCAGCTTCCAGAGATCCACGCCGAATTCCAGGGCGGCCGCGCCGGAGTTGCGCTTGTCGATGATGCCGTTGGGGCAGATCTTGGTGACATCCACGCCCGTGGCCTTCTTGATGGACTGGCAGGTCCAGTTGGTGCGGATGTCCGCAAAGAGCTGGGGAGCGCCACCCGTGACCAGGTTGCCGAAGAGCATGCCAATGCCATTCTTGGAGTCGTTCTCCGTGGCCCAGGGAGTGGGAGCGTGGAAGCCGTTCCAGTCCCAAGAGGAGTTGATGAGGCTCTCGGTGACGTCAAAGTTGGGGTTGAAGTCCGTCCACTGACGCTGCCCCTGGGATCCGCCCACGATGGCGTTGACGCCTTGGGCAAATTCCACGTTGGCTTCAAAGCCCTGCTTGGCCGCCACTTTGGGATCGCAGAGGCGGGGGTTGCCGTGGAGGAGATCCCGGCAGATGATGGTCATCTTCAGGCACTTCTCCACCAGGGCATCGTTATCCAGGCCGAAGCGACGGGCCTCCGGCTTGTTCAGCCAGGTCTTCTTGAACTGCTGGAACCACTTCAGAGCCTTGGACAACTCCTCGTGGTCATAGCAGTTGGCGTCAATGCGCCCGTTCAGCAGGCACTGGTCCACGGAGACCACTCCCATGCCCAGATATTGGGAGAAGAGATTCCGGCGGACGTCGCTGCCGATGATGCCCATGGCAACGCCACCCACGGAAAGGTAGTTCTTGCCTCGCATGTACCCCACGGCCGCCGCCGCCCGGGCAAACCGAAGCAGACGGGTGGAGACATATTCGTTCAACGGACCTTCCTCATCCTCCAAATCCGGAGAGTAGACGCAGAAGATGGGACGGCGACGCTCGTCCATGCAGGCGCAGAAGGCCTTCAGCCACACGGCGCCAGGACGATCCGTCTGGTTGAGGCCGTAGGCGCACTGCTGCCATTCGGAGGAGCCAATGCCCATGCCGGCGCCCACCAGCTCGTCCACATAGCTCCAGGAACGCCCCACCCAGATGTTGGCGGAAACGCCCTGGGAGGCGTAATACTCCTGGGCACGGGCTGCCGTGCGGGCTCCGTAGACAATCTCCGGAGCCACCACCACACGGACGGGAGTGCCGTCAGGCAGACGCACGTTGTCGGTGATCAGGTCATAGACCTTCTCGACCATGCGCCAGGTGCGCTCCACATTGTCCTCGTGGGCGCCCACGCGGCCGTCGGCCACGGGGGTGATGGCGATGGTGGTGGTGGGACCCAGGACCTTCTTGTCGGCTTCCTGGAAGGAGCGCGCCGTCTTGGCGAGCTTGTTGAAATCAGGACGCAGGGTGTTCTTGACCATACTTGTTCTTGGGTTTGGGGGTTGGTTGGGGTGGGCCGTCAGGCTTTGGGAGGTGGGGCGGCAGATCCCGCCAATGTCGGAAGAGAAGGCGGTTCTGTCGCGGAAAGTAAAGGGCCACTTCTCCCCGGTCTTTCCAGGCGGGGAGGGCGGCCAGAAGGGTGCCGTCGGAGAAGCGAAGCTGAAAAGAGCGGTGGAAGTGTCCCATGAGCATCGCCCGGGGAGGAGGGGACGCTTCCTTCATGGACTTCCCCCAGGCGACAATGGCCTGGGAGGGAAAGAAGCGGGGGCGCCGACGGCCCTGCGCTTCCAATTGTCTCTTGAGGAATCGGACGATGCCCCGGGAAAAGGGAAGAAAGCGCAAAAGCAGACGGGCAAGACGTCCCTTGCTCCAACGCCGAAACCACAGATGGGAGGAAGAGGCCGCAATCTGATCCCCGTGGGTCAGATATACCCCGGATTCCCGGAAAAACTCCTCCCCTCCCCCAGAAAAGGAGGAGCCGTGCTCCGAAAACACGAAAAACTCGTGGTTCCCTTCTAAAAAAAGAATCCGACGCCGCCGGCTCTCTCTCCTACACCAGGCCAAAAAGGAGGCTTGGATCGGACTCTGAAACCCAGGCAGCCCAATCCACAGCTCCATGATGTCCCCAAGAAAGACCAGGGGACACTCCCACTGCTCCAGAGCCGACAGCATGGCCTGGAACCGGGCCAGGGAGGAGGAATCCTCCCCCACATGGGCGTCCGCTACCAAAAGCCACGGCAGGGACTCTCCCGATGGGGAGAGGGAATCGGAAGCAGAATCACTCACCGGGAGGACTTCTTCTTGCACGCCTTCCGGGAGGAGGGGTTGGACGCCTTGGACGCCTTCTTGGGGGCTGGGGCCTCCGCCTCGTCCTCGCATCCGCAGTCGCAGGCATCCTCGTCCTCGCATCCGCAGTCGCAGTCCTCGTCCTCGCATCCGCAGTCGCAGGCATCCTCGTCCTCGTGATCGTAGTCGGAGGGATCCACGAGGAGGTGGGGGTAAAGGGCGTCGGCGGCCTGCTTTTCGGTGCGGATTTCCGGAATGTTGTCCAACCCCTGCCAGAATTCGTCGAAGGAGATGGTTTCCCCGGGCTGAACCTCGTCCAGGGGGCCCACCAGCTCCATTTCCGTGAAGTCCTTGCAGGTGTAGCATTCCGTGGTGCAGCCATGGTCGGGATATTCCCCGCCTCGGCACAAGGAGAAATACTGCACCAGAGCCTGGCCCTGGTTGACGTGGGCGACCCACTGGCAGCGGTTGTCGTACCCGATCTTCAGGGGATTCTCCATTTTGGCGTCATGCTTCACCATGATGAAGTCGTTCCCCAGTTTGAGGCGCTTGTCCTTCAAATCGGTATACGGCCAGAAATTCAGGGTGCGGTCAGGGGCGAAGGGATTCCGCAGAAGATTGCTACCCAAGGGCAGGATGCAGGTGCCGCCAGGCGCCATCTGGGACAGGGTCCAGGCGGCAAGCTTCACCGGCCACATTCCGTTGTTGGTGATGTCATGGCGAAGGTAGAAAAGACCGTGCTCCAAGGGCTCCACCACAATGTCCTTGGCGATGCCCGTCTGGGGACAGGTCCGGCTGACAAAGTGCACCATGCCCTCCTCCTCAATGACCTCCACCGGGCTGTTGTCCGGCTCGTAGGTGCGGGGCAGGGCCTCGGGGGAATGCCAAAGGCGATGGCCCCCATACAGGGTGAACCCATTGGTCACATTCTCCATGGGTTCGGGAGGCAGCACGGCGAAATGGTTGAATTGACTCTTCTTCCCAATGAAACACCCGATGACCCGGGGGCCGACTTGCGTGGTGACCGCAAGACGGACGTCGCCAGATTGGAGAAGGATGCAGTCCTTGTGGACGCCGATGGTACATTTCTTCAAGGCCATGGGAAAAAGGGGAAGGGGAGGGAGGAAAAAGGGAGGGAATCCAGGGAGCTCCCCAGGGGATTCTTCAGGAGAAACCATTCCCGACCCAGGGGGAGAAAACAAAATAAAGTTAATCCGTTTTTGAGAATGTGCCAGGGACAGTTCAAGGAAAATAAAAGAGTTTTTGAATACACTGCCCGCCCCCCCTTCCAATCCCCTCACCCCTGCCGGGGTTCAGGAGGATTCCCCCCTTTCCCCCCCCCAAGCGGGGGG
>JAEDMH010000088.1 GCA_016303095.1 Lentisphaeria bacterium
AATCAACATATTATTATCTCTTTAACCAAGGGTTTCCTTCCTTTGCCGTCGTTTCGTCTCCTTGGGCGGGGTGGGGCACGACGCGCCGTATTTTCCGCATTTTCCGCAGGAACAGCCGCAGCATCCCCGTCCCTGGCGTCGTCGCTTGAGGAGGAAGCGCCAGGCGGTCCAGGCGGCCATGGCCACGATGCCCAGGATGACCAAGTCTCCGGCGTGGCGGGTCATGTTTTCCAGGAGTTCCCTCATGGCCGGGGGGCGTCCTCCTGCTGCAGGCGGCGCAGCCGTCGGATTTCATGGAAGAGGAGTCCCCAGCAGAGGAATCCCGCCAGAGCGTCTGCCGCGGGGCCGGCCCACCAAATGGCCTTCAGTCCTCCGAGCATGGGCAGGAGGATCAGCATGGGGATCAGGACCACGCCTTGGCGGAGGCAGCCCACGAGAATGGAGACGGTGGCCCGTCCGGTGGACTGGTAGTAGGTGCTGGTGATGATGCCCACGCCGATGAAGCTCAATCCCAGCACGGCGACCCGGAGGCCGTGGGTGGTCACTTGGATCAGGTCTTCGCTTCTGCAGAAGAGGGAGACCAGGGGGCGGGCCAGGAGGAAGCAGAGGATGGCCAGGCTGACGCAGATGGCGGTTCCCAGGGTTTGGGCGAGCTTCAGGGTTTTTTCCACCCGTCCATAGAGTTTGGCCCCGGTGTTGTAGCCGATGATGGGCTGCGCCCCCATGTTGATGCCAAAGGCGGGCATCAGCAAGGTCATGAGAATGGGATTCACAATGCCGAAGGCGGCGATGTACAGGGTGGCCTGGGCATCGTCCTCCGCATATTGGAGGAATCCCCGGTTGTAGAAGATGAAGATGACGCTATTCAGGCACTGCATCACGCAGGGAGCCAGGCCGATGGAGATGACCCGCCAGAAGAGGTGCCAGTGGATGCGCACATTCCGGAAATGGAGGCGGACGGCCTTTCCCCGGAGGAAGTGGAGCATCACCCAAGAGGAAGAGATGGCCATGGCCAGGATCGTGGCCACCGCCGCTCCCCGAATGCCCATGCCCAAGCCAAAGATGAAGATGGGGTCCAGGATGATGTTCATCACCGCTCCCAGCACAATCACCCCCATGGCCGTCAGGGAATCCCCCTCCGCCCGCACAATGTTGCTGCCCCCAAAGCTCAGATGCTGGAAGATATTTCCCCACAAGATGATCTGGAGATAGGCCCGGGCGTGGGGCAGGGCGCTTCCGGTGGTGCCCATGAAACGCAGGGTCTGATCCAGGAAGATCAGCCCCAGGGCCTGGAAGGTGAAGATGAACAGGAGATACATGGCCAGGGCCTGCCCTAGCACCCGATTGGCCTCCTCCGGCTTCTTCTCTCCCAGCATCAGGGACACCATCGCCCCGGATCCCTGGCCAATCATCATCCCGAAGGCCGTCAGCACAATCATGTAGGGCATGGTGAGGGCCAGTCCGGCAATGGCGTCCGGCCCCACCGCATGACCCAGATACAGCCTGTCCACAATGTTGTAGAGGCAGTTCACCAAGGCGGAGACCATGGCAGGCAGGGCGAAGCGCCTTAGCAGCCTGTGGACGGGCTCCGTGCCCATGAAATCGGATGCGTGGGAAGAGGGCATGACCAAGGAAACGTGGGGGGAGAAGGGGGAGAAAGGGATAACATAGCCTCCCCTCTTGGGAACCACTCCCTCCTTCCGGGCTATCCCTCCTTTGTCATGTCCTGGTAGGCCTGATCCAGGATCTTCCGTTCCCGGGGATCCTTCACGGTCTGAATGGCCCTTTGGTAGATTTGCCGCACCGCCTGGGCATCGTGGTATTCCAGGTCGTAGATGTCCATCATGGCCACAAAGGGTTTGGCCAGATCGGGATATTGTTCCGCCAATTCGTGGTAGGCCAGGATGGCCTCCTTGAACTCTCCCGCCAGGCGGAAGCGCTCCGCGTGGCTGTAGACGGGCTGGGGCCTGTCAAACTTCCGGCTGGGATAGAAGAGATTCTGGCAGAAATCCACCATTCCCTGAAAGAAGAACAGGAAAGGGATCATGAGGAGATAGGAGAGGGCCTTGATTTTGAGATAGACCCCAAAGGTGAAGGGGATATGGTGGAAGAACTCCAGGAGGGTGCCGAAGAGAATCACCAGTCCCGTCTGGCAGATCCAGATTCCCAGGAGGATATACTTGCCGATGCCGCGCCAGAACATGAGGGGGAGAGGAAGAGGTGTCGTCAGGGGTTCCAGCTGGCTTGGAGAGGGGGCAGAGCATCTTGGAACCAGCCAGCGGAATCCAGGAGCCATTGGCAGCGTCGCGGGGCGGTCTTTCGGCCGGTGGTGTCCAGCAGGGGGGTGGGGGTTTCCAGGCGCAGGCGCACCTCCAGTCCTCCCAGGGCCTCCAGGAGCATCCGCGCGGAGCGAATCCGCGGGGGTGTCCACTCCTTCGGGCTGGGCAGCGTCACCCGGAGAACCCGGATGCCCTTCTCCCCCTGGGGTTTTTCCAGGGTCAGCGCCCCCAGGAGCCCGCTTTCCAACAGGGCCTCCCCCTCCTGCGCCCGCAACCGCAACACGTAGCGACGCCCCCCGGCTTGCCCGTAGGAACGGCACTCCTCCAGGGTGATCCCGGGATGGGCCTCCAACATTTTCCGCCAGGCCTGCTCCTCCGGCGGAAAGATGCCCTTCGCCGCCCCTTCCAGGGAGAGCATCTCCTGGAGAATGCCCGACGCCTTCTCGGGAATCTCCACCTCCCATTGGGTCTCCAAACTCCCGTCCCTGTGGAAATGCAGGGCAAGATCCAAAGAGAGGGCGAGGAGGGGATGGGCAATGCCCGGCAGGAGGAGGAGGGCCAGGAGCAGGGAGCCCCGCAGAGGAAGGGAAGGAAAGGGGAGCATCGTAAGGAGAGGGCGTCCAAGGGGTTTTCGCGGGTGGCCCGGCGGGATATATTGAGGAATTTCCTGGGATGCCCGGGCATGAGAACCAGGCTTCCCCGGCAATCATCACGGGGCATTGCGCCAGGCCCTATCCCGCACTAGAGAAGTAAGATAGCCTCTTCCCTGCCCCCTGTTCTCCCTCCCCTGCTTTTTCTCTCTCCTTGTCATGACCGCCTCTTCCCCCACGGAAAAATCCTCCCGGACTCTCCTGGGACTCCTCCTCAGCATCCTGGGCGTCGCCATCTTCAGCACCATTGAGCTGAACTGCAAGTGGCTCTCCCATAGCCTTCAGGCGGCGAGCGCCCCCCTCATCAACGGCTTCATCCTCTGCTTTCAACGCTTTTTCTGGACCGGCCTGATTCTCCTGGCCCTCTTTCTTCCCCCCTTCTGGAAAGCTGGCAAGTGTCTGACCTCAAAGGATCTGTGGATCTTTCTCCTGAACGGGGCCGTGGGGGTCACCCTGTCCATCAGCCTCTATCAATTCGGGGTCTCCCGCTTCGAGAACGCCTCCTCCTCCGCCGTCCTCTTCAGCTCCAACGCCCTCTTCACCATCTTCTTCGCCCGCTTCATCAACGGCGAGGAATGGACCCTGCGGAAGTGGCTGGCGGTCTTGGTGAGCATGGGGGGCATCGCCTGCTTCCTCTTTGAGAAGGGGGCGCCCAGCCGGGACTCCCTGTGGCCCGTGCTCCTCATGTGGTCCTCCGCCCTGGCCTTCGCCTGCAGCGTCTGCATCACCCGGAGGGTGGTGTCCCACTACGGCCCCGGCCTTCTCATGGGATTCTCCTCCCTCTTCGGCAGCATTCTGGTCCTTCCCCTGGCCCTTCTCTTCGGCAATCCCGGCGGCTGGCACAGCTGCCTCACCGGATGGTTCCCCCTCTCCCTCCTCATCCTGGGAGGCACCGCCCTGGGATACTGCCTCTACTACGGCTCCATGCGCTACATCTCCGCCTACATGGCCAGCATGACCTTCCTCTTGAAGCCGGTGCTGGCCTGCCTCCTGGCCGTCTTCCTGGCCGGGGAGCGTATGAATCGCTGGACTCTGGGGGGCACGATCCTCATCGTGACCTCCCTCCTGGTCTCCCAACTCCCCTGGCCCAGGAAAACCCCATGACAGACGCCCCCTTCGTCAGCCAGCTCCAAGGCGCCGCCCAGGCTCTGGGCTCCCGATTTCCCCAGGGCGCCCCTCCGCATTTCTACCTCCATTTCGGGGCCGAATACGCCCTGGGGGAGCTGTTCGACCAGCCCCCGGAAGCCATTCCTTGGACCGATCTCCTTCCCGACTTCCCGTCTGACCCCAATCTAGACGGGGCGATTCCCACCTTTCTGGCGGGACTTTGCTTGGGGGTCCCGGTGCTGGCTTCCGTGGGAAACCGTCGGGTGGCCGAGGGCTTCGGCCATTTCCCGGCTCTCTTCCCCACCGCCCTGGCCGCCTACCTGGGCATCCCCAACCACATCTTCCTGGATACGGCGGCGAGCCTCTCCCCGGAGTTCAAAATCGGCAAATGGGGGATGCTCACGGATTTCGTCAGCGATTTCTCCTTCTCTCCCCTGGAAGGGCTCCATGGCCTCCTCCCCACGGTCTGCCCCAATCTCTCCGACGCCCTGAGCCAAATCCAGAACGCCGAAGTGCTCAACGCCCTGGCAGAATACGGGGATCCCCCCAGGCTCTGCACCTATCATGGAACGCCGGGATTCCAACTGCCCACGGCCGCCGAGGCAAATCGCATCCGGCGGGACGGCGGGGACTTTCTGGGACACGACCTGGTTCTTCACCTGATTCTCGCCCATGCCTGGGGGTGCCGGGTCTCCGCCTTGGCGCTGGCGGGCATCCAGCTTCTTCCCGGCACCCGGAGCCTCTTCCGCCGGGAAGACATGCTGGAGACCAGCCGTCTCTGTTCCCGGCAGCTCACCCAGGGGCTTCGGCGGGCCATCCGGGAACTGGATGAGGCCGCCCGGGGATACGGGGAGAATTTCCTTCCGGAGACCGATGCCGACGAACTCCTCCGGGAAAGCATCCGCCGCAGCGCCACCCGCTCCTCCCCTCTCAAGGCTTTCCTGCGCCCCAAGGCAGAGTGAAGCTGACCATCCGCCGCCATCCCACCCCTTCTCCCCTTATGCTGAAACCCCCACGCTTGCTTTGCCTCCTGCTGGCGCTGGTTCTCGCCATCCCCGCGCCCGCCGCCGAACCCGATCCGGCGCGACGTCTCTGGATGAGCGGCTACGAGGCCATGACCCAGGCGGACCAATCCCTGGCTTCCCAGGCGGATTTGGCGGCGCTCCACAGCTATGAAAAGGCCCTGGAGGTCTTCCTGAAGGTCCAGGCCCGCTATCCGGACTGGAATGTCTCCCTGATCCGCTACCGGGTGGACTATTGCCAGAAGAAGATTCAGGAAATCAAGGCGGCCAACAGCCAGAACATGGAATATCTCACCAAGGAGGAGCTTTTTCAGAATCTGAATCGTCAGACCCGGGAGAACCAGTTGCTCCAGGAGAAGCTCCAGCTTTTGGAGGCGGAGGGGGAGCGGAACCGACAGGCCTTGGAGCGGGCCCGGGGAGAAGCCGCCGCCCTGTCCGCCGTCCAGGAAAATCTGGAGATTCTCCGGAAGGATCGGGAGACCCTCATGGCCCAGGTGCGCACCCTCACCGCCCAGTTGGAGGAGCAGCAGGAAGCCCTCCAGAAGGTCCGCACCCCGGATCCCCGTTTGAGCCGGTGGGAGGAATTGACAGGGCAGCTCCAGCGCGCCCAGGAGGAGCTGGCCCGCACCGGGCGCCTCCTGGAGCAAGTGGCCGCCGCCCGGGATGATCTCCTGGCCCAAAGCCAGCGGGAGACCCAGTGGCGCCGTCAGGCCGAGGAACGGGAGGGGGCTCTTCGTCAGGAGCGGGAGTCCCTTCTGCGCCAAAAGGAGGAGTTGGAGCTGGAGAGGAACAAATTGCGTGTGGCTCTTCAGGCCCAGGAGAAGGCCAATGCCGAGCTCAGCCAGCAGCAGGCCCATCTCACGGGAAGCGCCCAGGAGTACCAGAAGGTGAAGAGCCAGCTCCTGGCCCGGGAGGAGCAGTGCCAGTCTCTCCAGATGGAGCGGCTGAATCTCCAGCGCCGTCTCAGCCAGGCGGAGGAGGCGGTGACCCGTCTGAGCGAGGAAGTGGAGCAGGAACGGGCCCGCTCCCGCACCCAGGCGGAGGCGGTGAGCGACCAGCTGAAATCCGTGGGCCGACTCCAGCAAGAGCACCAGGAACTCTCCGACCAGTCCGCCCGTCTCCAGGAATCCCTGGCCGCCCAAAAAGAATTGCTGGCCTCCCAGGAATCTATCCTCCGTCAGCGGGAGAGCCGGCTCCAGGAATTGGAGAAGGAAAACCAGGACAGCCGGGAGAAGCTCCGTCAATGGGAGGAGTCCTTCTGCGCCCAGGGGGAGCGGCTGGCCGAAAGTCAGGCCGCCTTGGAAACGGCCCGGCAGGAGTTGCGGCAGATTCGTGCTGCCAGCCAGGCAGTGGAAGGCCTGGTGGTCAATGCCCGGGAGAGCCAGGCGGAGTGGGAGGAGGCCGTCAAGCGGGAGGCCGCCGCCCGGGAGGAGTGTCGGCAGCTCCAGGAACGCCTGGCCCTGGCGGAATCCGCCCGCCAGGATGCGGAGGAGAAGCTGGCCCGTCCCCAGAATGCGGAGCAGAGAATGGCTTCCGCCAGAGAGATGGCCGATGCCCGGCTTCAGGAAGCCCAGCGGGCCTTGGAGGCCGCCCAGCTGCGGGTGGGGGAGCTGGAATCCGCCTTGGTGCGCCGCACGGTGGAGCGCCAGAATCTGGAGAAGGAGCTGGAGGAGCTCCGGACCGCCCAGAGCCGTCCCGCTCCCGCCGTTGCCGCGTCTCCTTCGCCTGGGGCCGCTCCCGCCGTGGACTTGCCCCGTCCCGAGGAGTCTGTTTCCCTCTCCCCTTCCGGGCTTTCCGCCACGGATCAGGTGTTGTTGAAGGGTTTTTTGCGTCAGGGCGCCCAGGCCGAGCAGCAGGGAAAGCGGGAGACCGCCCGCTGGAACTACGCCCAGGCCCTCCAGCTCCAACCCGAGAATTTCCTGGCGTTGAAGCGTCTGGGACTCCTGGCCTCCTCCGCGGGGGATGACGCCGAGGCCTCGGGCTATCTCGCCGCCGCCATGCGTCTCAATCCCGATGACCCGGAGGTGCTCCTGGCCCTGGGATTCGCCCAACTCCAGCGGAAACAGCCGGAATGGGCCCTGGCCACCTTGGCCCGCTGCACCGCCCTCCTTCCCCAGGATCCCCGCACCGCCCGGCTCTTTGGCGTGGCCCTGGCCACCATGGGGTGGCGGGAGGCCGCCATCGTCCAATTGCAGAAGGCCTTGGCTCTGGCTCCCCAGGACGGAGAGGCGGCCTTCAATCTGGCCATGGTGGGGCTCACCCGGGCCTCGGAATGGGAGCTGGAAGCCCGGAAGACGCCCTCCCAGCGTGCCGCCTGGGAGGCGCTGGCCAAAAAAGAGCGTCGCCAGGCTCTCCAATGGTATCGCCAGGCCATCCAGCAGGGGATGGAACCCGATCCCAAACTGGAAGCCGCCCTCACCCATGGCACCACGGCCGAAGCCCAGGAGGAAGCCCCATGAAATCCCTTGTTTGCCTCTCTCTTCTCGCCACGCTCCTCCTCTCCCTCTCCGCCCAGGAGCTGGGAGAGGCACGACAGGGCTTCTTCGAGTTGGCCAAACGCTACGAGGTGAAGCTCCAGGACCCCGCCCCCGTCTGGGCCCTGCGACGGGATCGCCCCCTCTTCCAATTGGCCTGGCTCTCCGACACCCATGTGGAAAACGCCGCCACTCGGGATGCCCTCCGGGACATTCTCCGGCAAATCCGTGCCGAAATCTGCCCCGTGGCCGTCCTCGTCACGGGAGACAACTGGGGATGGGGGAAGGAGCCTGTGGCCCGCCAGAAGGCCTTCCAGGATTTCCTCCAGCAGACTCTGGGCGAGGAACTCCCCGCCATCGTCCTGCCGGGGGACAATTGGCCCCAGGGCTTTCATCAGGTCTTCGGCGCCTCGAAATTCGCCTTCACCCTGGGCGGCTTCCGCTTTGTGGCCGCCGCCGCCGATTCCGCCGGAAAGGCCAATGGATGCTCTCTCCACGACCCGGAAACCCTCCTATGGCTCCAAAAAGAGCTGGAAACCGCCGGCCATCGCCCCGTCATCTATCTGCAGCATGAACCCGTGGAACCCCCTTCCACCCTGGATGCCCCGAAAATCTCCGCCCTCCTGGACGCCATGCCCCAGGCTTTCCTGGCTCTGGGAGGACATTTCCACCTGAACCTGGAGTTTGTCCACGGACACTGGCGCCAATGGGTGGCCCCCTCCACGGGCCGCAGCCACCGCCCCGCCTTCAAAGTCCTTAGTTTCTATCCCGATTGCGTCATCGCCCAGGATTGGGAACAAACCCCCGAAGGCCCCTATCAACCCGTCTCCAAATTCCTCCGGGCGGAAATTCCCGAGGCCTATCGGGAGGGGCTGCACTTCGTGAGATCCTTCCAGCCAAGGGACTACGCCTCCCTGCCTCCCGCTCCCCTGCGACAGGACAGCTCCCTGGATGCCCAATCCCCGGAATTGACCCGCACCCTGATGCAATTCGCCCTGCGCTACGCCCTGCGACAGGGAAGGCCCCCCGCGCCCCTTCCCGCTACCCCCTAACCCCTCGCCTCATGCCCATCCGTCTGTGGAATCTGGCCGAAACCGCCTCCTTCCTCAATCTGGAGGAAAAGACGGTGCGCACCCTGGTCACCGCGGGAGAACTCCCCTGCGTCCCCCAGGGAAACCGCCTCCTGTTCGACCCGGAAGAGGTGGATGCCTGGTACTCCCACCAGCTGATCCGACACCTCGCCCCGCCCCATGCTCCGGAGGCGCCTCCCCGCCCCCTCCTCGCCTACTGCCGGCTGGAAACCATGGCCCCCGCCCTTCCTGGCAGAACAAAACCCGCCATCCTCAAGGAACTGACCGCCCTGGCCGAAAATGCCGGACTCCTCTATGACCCCGCCGAATTCCTGGAGGCCCTCCGAAAACGGGAAGAGCTCTCCTCCACTGCCATGGCCGAAGGCATCGCCCTGGTCCACCCCCTGACAAGGGACGAGTATACATGCCAGGAACCTTTCCTGGCCGTGGCCCATAGCCAAACCCCCGTCTTCTTCGGAGAACCCTCCGGAATCCCCACCGACCTCTTCTTCCTCCTCTGCTCCCCTGATCCCCAGGAACATCTCCAACTCCTGGCTCAACTCTGCCAACTGGCCACCCATAAAACCTTCCTCCCCGCCTTGCGACAGGCCACTACCCCCCAGGAAATGATGGCCGCTTTCTCCCTACTCCCGTAAGAAAATACAGAAAGACGCCTGGAAATCTAGAGGGCTAGGGGTTGTCTGCGAAAGATCGAGCAGCGGGGGGCGTTCCTGGGCGGGGCATCCCGGCCAGAAACGTTGTCCGGGGGAAGCCAGGGGGAGAGGGGGCTCCCACAGGAGCTTTTTCTCCCCAGAGCGA
>JAEDMH010000089.1 GCA_016303095.1 Lentisphaeria bacterium
CGTGGCCCCGCGCAGCGGGCCTTCCGTGGCTTCCGTGTCTCCCCTCCGTGGCTTCCGTGGCCCCGCGCAGCGGGCCTTCCGTGGCTTCCGTGTCTCCCCTCCGTGCCCTCCGTGGCCCCGCAGGGCATCTCCGTGTCTAGGATAGTTCTTTTGCCGGGCAGAGGTCAGCGAGGGGGCAGTGGTGGCAGCGGGGATTTCGGGCGGTGCAGACGTATCGTCCGTGGAGGAGGAGATAGTGGTGTGCCTGGGGGAGATAGGCTTTTGGCGTGCGTTTTTCCAGGAGAGCGGAGACCTCCTCGGGAGTGTTGGCGGGGGCCAGGCGGGTGCGGTTGGCGACCCGGAAAATATGGGTGTCCACGGCCACCACGGGCACCCCGAAGCCTACGTTCAGAACCACCTTGGCCGTTTTCATGCCCACGCCGGGGAGGGACATGAGGGAGGCCAGATCCCGGGGCACCTCCCCTCCGAACTCCTCCTCCAGTTTTTGACACAACCCAAGGATAGAGCGGGACTTGTTCCGATAGAGCCCGATGGTGCGGGTGGCCTCCTGGAGGGCTTCCTCTCCCCAGGCCAGAAAATCTCGGGGGGTCTTTCGCTGAGGAAAGAAGGCCCGGGTGGCCTGGTTCACAGAACGATCCGTGGCCTGGGCCGACAACACCACGGCCACCAGAAGCTGGAAGACGTTGCCGAATTCCAACTCCGGCTTGGGGTCGATGACGGCGGCAAGGCGCCGGAAAAGCTCCTGGGTGTCCCGCTGGCTCAAGGGACGGGGCAGGGCTTTCTTGGGGGAGGAACCCGGAATGGCCATGGCGACGTGGCTAGAACGTGCGGTATTTTTCCCGGCGATGGGCGAAGCCGCTTTCCGAGGTAAGATATTTGGCTTCGTAGTCCGCAAAGTTTCCGGGGAACCAGACGAGTTTTCCATCTCCTTCAAAGAGAAGAAGATGTGTGCAGATTCGATCCAGGAAGTAACGATCGTGGCTGATCACCATGGCGCATCCGGTGAAGTTCCGGATGGCATTTTCCAGCACCCGCATAGTGTTCACATCCAGGTCGTTGGTGGGCTCGTCCAGCAGCAGGAGATTTCCGCCTCGGCGCAGGAGTTTGGCCAGATGGACCCGGTTGCGTTCGCCGCCGGAGAGCTGTCCCACCAGCTTTTGCTGGGCGGGGCCCCGGAAATTGAATTTGGAGACATAGGCTCTGCCGTTGATGCTTTTTCCGCCCACCAGGAGATTTTCCTGGCCGTCGGTGATTTCCTCGTAGACCGTGCGTGCGTCGTCCAATTCATCTCGGTTTTGGTCGATGTAGGAGAGTTCCACGGTGGAGCCCAGCTGGATAGTGCCGGCATCTGGGGTATCCAGCCCCATGATCATGCGGAAGAGGGTGGTTTTTCCGGTGCCATTGGGTCCGATGATGCCCACCACGGCGCCGGGGGGGACGGTGAAGGAGGCGTCCTGGATGAGGGGAGGACGTCCCGGGAAGGCCTTGGTGAGGCCCTCCACGGTGAGCACCTTGTCTCCCAGGCGTGCGCCGGGGGGGATTTGGATGGTCAGATCGTCCTTTTCCAGCTCGAAACTTTGGGCGGCCAGTTCCTGGTATCGGGTGATTCTAGCCTGGTTTTGCTTTTGGCGGGCGGCGGGAGTGGAGGAGATCCATTCCAGTTCTCGGGCCAGGAGTTTCTGGCGGGCGGACTCCTTTTTCTCCATCTGGCGGAGAATTTCCTGTTTTTGCTTCAGCCAGGAGGAGTAGTTTCCCTCGAAGGGGATGCCCCGGGTGTTTTCGATCTCCAGAATCCATTTGGTGATATGGTCTAGGAAATAGCGGTCGTGGGTCACGATAATGACGGTGCCCGGGTATTCCCGGAGGGCCTGTTCCAGCCAGGCGATGGTTTCGGCGTCCAGGTGGTTGGTGGGTTCGTCCAGGAGGAGGAGATCGGGTTTGGCCAGAAGGGCCTTGCAGAGAGCCACCCGGCGTTTTTCGCCCCCGGAGAGTTTCGTGACATCGGCGTCGTCGGGAGGGAGGACCAGGGCGTCGCTGGCCACATCCAGGAGGTGATCCAGATTCCATCCGTCCAGCCGGTCGATTTCATTTTGGAGGAAATCGAACTCATCGTTGAGCTTGTCGGTCTCTTTTTGAGAGAGGTCGGGGTCTCCCATCTTTTCCATGACCTGATCGTAGCGGTCGATGAGGGCTTGAATGGGAGCCATGGCCTCTTCCAGATTCTGGCGCACATTCTTCTCCGGATTGAGGCGAGGCTCCTGGGGCACCAGCAGCACCCGCATGCCCTTGGTGATGGTGGCGGTCCCCAAAATCTCCGTGTCCTCCCCCGCCATGATCCGCAGCAAGGTGGATTTGCCGGCTCCGTTGTCTCCCACAATGCCGATCTTGGCGCCCAGGAAGAAGGAGAGGTTGAAATTCTGGAGAATCGGCTTGTCCCCGTAGAATTTGGACATGCCGAGCATTTGGAAGACGAATTGGGGGGCCATGGGCGGGAAAGGGGGAGGAAGGGGGGACAATTTTTGGGGAATCGGCGGTTCCGGGGAAGGGAAAACCTCCTTCCCTGCATTATGGTTAGGCCGATTTCCCCACGACGGTGGCGAGGGCAAGGCCGACAGGCGCCCTTTGCCCAGGAGAGAGGGGCTCCGTCTCCGGGAAGCCCCATAATGTAGCCCCTGGCACGCCTTCCCCCAGAGGAGGCGCCCCGTTCCCGACTCCCGCTTCCCCCTCTATGTCCCAGCGCCTGAACCAGACCCGCCATTCTCTGGAACTTCTCCGCAACGAGCTTTCCAAGGTCTTTGTGGGGCAGCATGAGGCTGTGGAGCAAATCCTCATCGCCTTGCTGGCCGGGGGCCATGCCCTGCTCACTGGCGTGCCGGGCCTGGGGAAGACCAAGTTGGTGAAAAGCCTCTCCTGTCTCCTGGGACTCTCCTTCCGCCGCATCCAGTTCACCCCCGATCTGATGCCCGCCGATATTCTGGGCGGGGAGATTTTGGAGGAGGATCCCGAAAGCGGAAGACGGCATTTTCGCTTTTTGGAGGGGCCGATCTTCTCCCAATTTGTGCTGGCGGATGAAATCAACCGCACGCCGCCCAAGACTCAGGCTGCCCTTTTGGAGGCCATGGGGGAGGGGCAGGTGACCTCCGGCGGGGCCACCCGCTCCCTTCCTGCTCCTTTCTTTGTGCTGGCCACCCAGAATCCCCTGGAACTGGAGGGCACCTATCCCCTGCCGGAGGCGCAATTGGATCGTTTTCTTCTGGAGGTAGTCATGGAGTATCTATCTCCGGAGGAGGAACTTCGCATGGTTGAGGAGACCACGGGGGGAGAGGCGCCGGAGCTGTCGCCGGTGTTGTCTGGGGAGGCGTTGCAGGAGATGCAGGCCTTGTGCCGGGAGATTGTGGCTCCCCGGGGCATCTTGGAGGAGGCGGTCTGGCTTTGCGAGGCCACCCGTCCCCAGAGTCCCCAGGCTTTGCCTCCCTTCCAGGAGTATGGGAAATGGGGGGCGGGCAGCCGCGGGGTGCAGTCTTTGGTCCTAGCGGGGAAGGGCCGGGCGTTGCTCCAGGGGCGGGGCAATGTGAGCCACGAGGATCTCCTGATGGTATTGAAGCCTGTGCTGCGCCATCGTCTCATTCTCAATTACCGTGCGGCGGCGGCGGGGGTCACCGCCGACTCCCTTCTGGCGGAACTGGGCAAGGCCGCCCAACGCTTCCGATAAAAAAAGCGTCATCCCCTGCCTTCCCTTCCCCTCCCCGCCATGGGGCCACCCTCTGTTTCTTCTCTTCCCCATGAAACTCTCCACTCTCCTTCAGCAATCCCGCCGCTGCCTCTCCTTCGAGGTCTTCCCTCCCAAGACCAGCACCGCCTTCGCCAGCATCCAGAAGGCCACCTTTGCCATTGCCCAGCAAAAACCCTCCTTCATCAGTGTCACTTATGGCGCGGGGGGCGGCACCAGCGCCTACACCTTGGAGATGGCCCGGGAGATCCAGAACCGGTTTCAGGTGCCGGCGCTGGCCCATCTCACCTGCGTCTCCTCCCGTCGGGAAACGGTGCTTCAGCGCATCCGGGAGATTCAGGCGGCGGGGCTGGAGAATGTGATGGCCCTGCGGGGGGATTTGACGCCGGAGTTGGAGGCTTCGGATCGGAGTCAGTGGAACTATCACCATGCGGTGGAGCTGGTGAGGGAGATTCGGAGCCTGGCCCCGGAACTCTGCATCGGCGGCGCCTGCTATCCGGAAGTGCATCCCGAATCCCCCAACCAGCGGGAGGATATCGCCCATCTCAAGGAGAAAGTGGAGGCGGGCTGCCAGTTCCTCACCACCCAGATGTTCTTCGACAACAATCTCTTCTATAATTTCCTCTATAAGATTCGGGAAGCGGGGATTTTGGTGCCGGTGCTTCCGGGCATCATGCCCATTACCAAGGCCACCCAGGTGGCCCGGGCCATCCGGCTCTCCGGCTCCTTCATGCCCCAGCGCTTCAAGAGCCTGGTGGATTGCTTCGGAGAAAACCCGGCAGCCATGGAACAGGCCGGCATCGCCTATGCCACCGACCAGATCATCGATCTCTTCGCCAATGGCATCCATCATGTCCACGTCTATTCCATGAACAATCCCGCCGTCGCCGCCAAGATCCAGGAGAATCTCTCCCACATCTTGGAAGGCTGAGGACACCCCAAAATGTCCTTTCCCGTCCGCCGCATTGTCCTGGAGCTCCCTCCCGTCTCCTTCCGGGAGGTCATGCGCTATGCCCGGGCCGGGGGAGAGCCCGAGGAGCGGTTCCTCCAAGAGGCCCGGAGCCTGGCGGAGGAAACCGCACCCCTGCTCACCGGACGGGTCTGCTACGGGGAGACGGAGGTGACCCTGACGCCTCCTGCGGTGAAATGCGGGGAGGCCCTCTCCCTGGAATCCCAGGATCTCTGCCGCAATCTCCAGGGATGCGTCCGGGTGGTTCTCTTCGCCGCCACCATCGGGCTGGAATGGGATCGGCGCATCGCCCGGGAAGGGCGTCTCTCTCCCCTCCGGGGACTCCTGCTGCAAGCTCTAGGGGCGGAACGCATTGAAGCGTTATGCGATGTCTTCTGCCAGGAGAGGGCGGAGGCCATGGCCTCCCGGGGGCTCTATGCCCGCCCCCGATTCAGCCCCGGGTACGGAGACCTTCCCCTGGAGACCCAACGCCCCCTGCTCCAGCTCCTGGACGCCTCCCGGCAAATCGGGGTGGGTCTGAATCAGAGTCTTCTCATGAGCCCCTCCAAATCCGTCACGGCCCTCCAGGGCTTTGCCCCCACTCCTTTCTGCCTCCGTTCCGGAGCGAACTCCTCGGGATGCGAGGGGTGCGCCCGGAGGGAAACCTGCCTCTATCGGCGGTGAACCTGCCTTTCTTCTTCCCTTTCCCCCCCTCTCCTCATGATGCCTTTCCTCGATTTTCTCAAAACCCATCTTGTCTTCCTGGACGGCGGCATGGGCACCCTCCTGCAGGCCGCCGGCCTCCAGCCCGGAGAATCCCCCATGGAATGGACGCTGACCCATCCCAGGGAAGTGACGGAAATCCATCGTCGCTATTTCGAGGCCGGCGCCCATGTGGTCTCCGCCAATACCTTCGGCGCCAATCTCCTCCACTATTCCCGGGAGAAGCTGGCCGCCCTGGTGGAGACGGCGGTGGCCCATGTCCAGCAGGCCCGGGAGGAAGCGAAGGGGACCCAGCCCAAGTTTGTGGCCCTGGATGTGGGGCCCACGGGGCGCCTCTTGAAACCCTACGGAGACTACGATTTTCGGGAGGCGGTGGAGTGCTTTGGGGAGACCATCCGCCTGGGCGCCAAGGCGGGGGCCGACCTGATTTTCATTGAGACCATGAACGACTGCTACGAGACCAAGGCGGCTCTTCTGGCGGCCAAGGAGAATTCCTCCCTCCCGGTGCTGGTCTCCAATGCCTACGGGGAGGACGGCAAGCTGATGACCGGCGCCTCCCCCGCCGCCATGGTGGCCATGCTGGAGGGCATGGGAGCCGATGCCATCGGGGTGAACTGCTCCCTGGGGCCGGACGCCCTCGCCCCCGTGGTGGAGGAATATCTCGCCCATGCCTCCGTGCCCGTGCTCTTCGAGCCCAATGCGGGAATGCCCCATGTGGAGGAGGGACGCACGGTCTACGACATCGGACCTCAAGCTTTCGCCGCCTCCGTGGCCCGCCTGGTGGCCCGGGGCGTCCGGCTGGCCGGCGGCTGCTGCGGCACCACGCCGGAATATATCCGGGCCGTGACGGAGGCCTGCCGCACGCTTTCTCCCATTCCCGTGACTCCCAAGGAGGAGACGGTGGTCTCCTCCTACGCCACTGCGGTCTCCTTTGACGATGTCCCCGTCCTCATAGGGGAACGCATCAATCCCACGGGAAAGAAGCGTTTCAAGCAGGCGCTGCGGGAGGGAGACATGGGATATCTCCTCCAGGAGGGAGTGCGGCAGCAGGAGATGGGCGCCCACATTCTGGATGTGAACGTGGGGCTGCCGGAAATCGACGAGCCCTCCATGCTGGAGCGCACCGTCTGCGAACTCCAGGCGGTCCTGCCCCTCCCCTTGCAGATCGACACCTCCAATCCCCAGGCCATGGAACGGGCCATGCGCGTCTATAACGGCAAGCCCATGGTGAACTCCGTCAACGGCACCCAGGAGAGCATGGATGCCGTCTTCCCCCTGGTGCGGAAATACGGCGGGGTGGTGGTGGCTTTGACCTTGGACGAAAAGGGAATTCCCCAGGATGCCCAGGGCAGGGTGGAGATCGCCCGTCGCATTCTCCAGGAGGCGGCAAAATACGGCATCTCCCGGAAGGATCTGGTCTTCGATACCTTGACCATGACCATCTCCTCGGAACCCCAGGCCGGAAATGTCACCCTGGAGGCCATGGAGCGCATCCGCCGGGAACTGGGATGCCACACCTCCCTGGGAGTCTCCAATGTCTCCTTCGGACTCCCCTGCCGGGATGTGCTCAACGGCGCCTTCTTCTCCCTGGCTCTGGCCCGGGGACTCTCCGCCGCCATCCTCAATCCCCACTCCCTGGAAATGCGAAAGGCGTTCTACGCCTTCCGGGCCTTGACAGGACGGGACGAGAATTGCCTGGCCTATCTCCGACAGGCCCCCGCCCTGGCTCCCGACACCCCCGCCGCCCCCGGAAACGGGACGCCACCCCCCTTGTCCCCGGCCCTAGGCAATGCTCCCGGGGATTCCCTGGGACAGGCGGTGAAGAACGGAATGAAGGAGCAGGCCGCCTCCCTGGCCAAAACCCTGCTGAAAAAGGGCGCGCCCCCCATGGAAGTGGTGCAGAAGGAACTGATTCCCGCCTTGGACGAGGTGGGAGTACACTTCGAGAAAAAACAGGTCTTCCTTCCCCAGCTCCTCATGAGCGCCGAGGCCGCCAAGGCCGCCTTCGAGGCGGTGAAGACCTTCCTCCAGGAACATCCCGGCCAGCAGTCCAGCCCCCGGGGGGACTTCGTCCTGGCCACCGTCCATGGAGACATCCATGACATCGGAAAGAACATTGTCCGGCTCTTGATGGAAAACTATGGGTTCCAGGTGTGGGATCTGGGAAAGGATGTGCCGCCGGAGGAGATTGTGGAGGAGACCTGCCGCCGCCACGCGCCCCTGGTGGGACTCTCCGCCCTGATGACCACCACCGTCCCCGCCATGGAACGCACCATCCAATTGCTCCGGGAAAAGGCCCCCTGGGCCAAGGTGGTGGTGGGAGGCGCTGTCCTTACCGAGGAATACGCCCGGCAAATCGGGGCGGATTTCTACGCCAAAGACGCCATGGAAACGGTCCGCTATGCCTTGGGCCTGAATCCCTGAACGCTCCCGCCCCTCCGTTTTTCTGGCTTTCTGCGCAAATGACATCGCAAAATGAGGGATTGCCACTATATTCTGAAGAAATTTTGAGCAAATGACCATGGGGCGACTTTCGTTCGGTCAACATTCTGCTCAATTTCCCTCCCCTTCCTGTCTTTGTCTTCGGCCTTTCCCTCGGACGTGCCTTCCATGAATCCCCGCAGCCGTTCAGCCAGCACCACGGAGCGTGAGCAGCAGATATTGGATCTCTTGGCGGGGGTGGAGAGTCTTTCGGTGGGGGAGCTTTCCCGGAAGCTGGGGGTGAGCGAGGCCACGGTGCGCCGGGATCTTTCCTCCATGGCGGGGCGTGGGCTGTTGCACCGGTACCATGGGGGAGCCAGCCTTGCCTCCCCCACGGCTTCGGAGCAGCTGTTCAGCGACAAGGAGAATCTTCTCAGCGAGGAGAAGCGTCGCATTGCCCAGGCCGCTTTGGCCTTGATTGAGGACAATGACAGAATCTATTTGGACGGGGGGAGCACCACCCTGTATCTGGCCAGGCTCCTGGAGCGGCGCCATGGGCTGACGGTGGTCACCAACTCCTTGATGGCCGCCTCCTTGCTCATGGAGTCGGGGCATCACTTGGTCTTGGTGGGGGGAGAGTTCCGGGCCCTCTCCCGCACCTTGGTGGGGCCCTTGACCGCCCCCATCCTGAAAAATCTCTCTTTCGACAAGGCCTTCATGGGCACTCTGGGTTTCACCCTGGCCCGGGGACTCTCCACCAGCGATCCCGCGGAGGCCTTCACCAAGCGTCTGGTCATGCGCCGGGCGGGACAGGTGATCCTCCTCCTGGACCATTCCAAGCTGGGGGTCAATTCCTTCATCAGCACCGGGGACGCCCAGGATGTGGATACCCTGGTGACCGATGCCATCAGCGACACTTTTCGTACTCAATTGGAAGAATTCGGAACCAAAGTCATCATTGCCTAGCAGCAAGGAGAATTCAAGGACATGGCCAAAGCGATTGTAATGCCCAAGGCGGGCAACTCCGTGGAGGAGTGCATTCTGAGCAAGTGGCGCATTGCGGTGGGGGATACCATCGCCAAGGGCGCGATCATTGCGGACGCGGAGACGGACAAGACCTCCATTGAGGTGGAGGCCACGGAAGAAGGAAAGGTGCTGGCTCTCTTCGCCAAGGAAGGGGATTTGGTGCCCGTGCTGACGCCCATCTGCGCCGTGGGCGCCGAGGGAGAGGACGCCTCCTCCCTGGCTCCCGGTGGCGCCGCCCCCGCGGCGGAAGCCGCTCCCGCCCCCGCGGAAGCCCCTGTCGCATCCGCAGCTCAGCAAGAAGCTCCCGCTTCTGCTCCCGCGGCCCTTCCCGCCGGGGTGGAGGCCGTCCTCATGCCCAAGGCGGGCAACTCCGTGGAGGAGTGCATTTTGAGCAAGTGGCGGGTGAAGGTGGGGGATGCCCTGGCCAAGGGAACCATCATCGCCGACGCGGAGACGGACAAGACTTCCATTGAGGTGGAATCCACGGCGGAGGGCACGGTGCTGGCTCTCCTGGCCCAGGAAGGAGATCTGGTGCCCGTGTTGACGAATATCTGCCTGGTGGGCCCTGC
>JAEDMH010000090.1 GCA_016303095.1 Lentisphaeria bacterium
TTCTTTTTTGAGGAAAGTCCTAGATTCTCTAGGAGATCTAGATTTCTAGATTTCTAGATTTCTAGATCTCTAGATTTCTAGATCTCTAGATTTCTAGACCCTCTAGAATCTCCCCTTTCTTGAACCCTCCTTGGCAGGTGGGCGACGTATCACGAACCGTGGGCGGGGGATTACATTTAGTCCTTGGTTCATTTGTCCGTGGGATTCCTCCATCGTCCTCTTTTTTCCCTTTTCTCTTTTCCCGTATTTTGCAGGAGCAATTTTGCGATGTCTTTCCGTGCATTAAGTCAGGCGTTGACCGAGAAATTGTCCCGTGTCCGCATCATTCCGGTGTTGTCCTTTCACGACTCTGAGGAGGCGTTGCGTCTAGGGGAGATTTTGATGGAGAGTGGTCTTTGCGCGGCGGAGGTCACCTTTCGGACGGAGGCGGCGGAGGGGGCCATACGTGCCCTGCGGAAGGCCTATCCGGGGTTGTGCCTAGGGGCGGGGACGGTATTGAGCGTGGAGCAGTTGACCCGTGCCATGGATGCGGGGGCGGAGTTTGCGGTGGCGCCCGGATTGAATCCGGAGGTGGTTCGCGGGGCCGTGGAGCGGGACTTTGCCTTTGCTCCTGGGGTATGCACTCCCTCGGAGATTGAGTTGGCCTATTCTTTGGGGTGTGTGACCATGAAGTTTTTCCCTGCGGAGGCGGCGGGGGGTCTCACCCTGTTGAAGGCCATGTCCGCGCCCTACAAGCATTTGGGGATTCGGTTCATGCCCACGGGGGGCGTCACCACGGCCAATGCCGCCGCCTATCTTGGGGTGAAGGAAGTGGTGGCGGTGGGGGGCACCTGGCTGGCCAAGGCGGAGGACATGGCCGCAGGCAAGTGGGATCTGATCCGTCAGAATGTGGTGGCGGCCGCCCAGCTCATCCAATCCCTGGAGAAGTAGACTCCGCAGGCCTGCTCTTTCCCTTCTTGTTCCCCGCCCTCCATCCCTCGATTTCTTCACCGTAGGAGACTCCATCTCATGTCCTTGCCCCTTTACAAGCCTGCCGACCAGTGCCGTTACGACATTTTGAGCCTGGGGGAAGTGATGCTTCGTCTGGATCCCGGGGAGGGTCGCATTCACACGGCCCGGAGCTTCCGGGCCTGGGAAGGCGGCGGCGAGTACAACGTGGCCCGGGGATTGCGTCGTTGCTTTGGCCTTCGGGCCGCTGTGGTGACCGCGTTTGCGGACAATCCCGTGGGTCGGCTGGTGGAGGATTTCATTCTCCAGGGGGGAGTGGACACCTCGTTGATTCGGTGGATGCCCTATGACGGCATTGGCCGCACCGTGCGCAATGGTCTGAACTTCACCGAGCGGGGCTTTGGCATTCGGGGGGCCAAGGGGTGCTCCGACCGGGGCAACACGGCGGTTTCCCAGCTGAAGGCCGGGGACATTGACTGGGAGTACATCTTTGGCACCCTGGGGGTGCGCCACTTCCACACCGGCGGCATCTTCGCCGCCCTCTCCGACACCACTCCCGATGTGGTCATCGAGGCTTTGAAGGCCGCCAAGAAGCATGGCACCGTCACCAGCTACGACCTGAACTATCGTCCCTCCCTGTGGAAGAGCATTGGGGGGCAGGAGCGGGCCTGCCAGGTGAACCGGGAGATCGCCCCCTATGTGGATGTGATGATTGGCAACGAGGAGGACTTCACCGCCGCCCTGGGATTCCAGGTGGAGGGGACCGATCCCGGCCTGAAGACCCTGCCTGTGGATTCTTTCAAGAAGATGATTCAGCAGGTGGTGAAGGAGTATCCCAACTTCAAGGTGGCCGCCACCACCCTGCGCCAGGTGCGCACCGCCACCGTGAACGACTGGGGGGCCATCGCCTGGAGCGACGGCCTCTTCGCCCAAGCCACCCAGCGGGACGGGCTGGAGATTCTGGATCGGGTCGGCGGAGGCGACAGCTTTGCCTCCGGCCTCATCTACGGCTTGATGACCTACGGCGATCTGGGGAAGGCTGTCAATTGCGGCGCCGCCCATGGGGCCCTGGCCATGACCACCCCGGGAGACACCTCCATGGCCACCCTCCCCGAAGTGGAGAAACTGATGCAGGGCGGCAGCGTCCGGGTGGACCGCTAGAAACTCCTTCCCTTCCCTTCCCTTCCCTTCCCTTCCCCCTTTTCCCACAGGAGAACGCAGCACCATGTTCATGGAACCCACATTCCGCTGGTATGGGACGGAAGATCCCGTGCCCCTCCACTACATCCCCCAGACCGGAGCCACGGGCATCGTCACCTCCCTCCACTACATCCCCTATGGCGTGCTTTGGACCCAGGATGCCATTCTGGAGCGCAAGCAGATGATCGAGGAGGCCGGCCTGACCTGGAGCGTGGTGGAGAGTCTGCCTGTCCACGAGGACATCAAAACCGGGGGCCGCTCCTGCAAGCGCTACATCGAGCTCTACAAGCAGTCCATCCGCAATCTGGGCAAAGTGGGCCCCAAGGTCATCACCTACAACTTCATGCCCGTGCTGGACTGGGTGCGCACCGACCTGCATCACCGCTTGGCGGACGGCTCCACCGTCCTCTATTTCAACAAGCTGGAATTTGCCGTCTTCGAGTTGTTCATTCTCCGGCGGATGGGGGCGGAGGCGGACTACACCCCGGAGGAGGTGAAGCTGGCCGAGGAGAAATACCGGTCCATGACGGATCACGAGCGCTTCATCCTCCGCCGTTCCATCATTGACAACTTTCCCGGCTTCAAGGGGGTGACGTTGGAGGACATCCAGGCCATGCTGGCGAAATACGAGGGCTTCACCCGGGAGCGCCTGGCGGAGAACCTGTACAATTTCCTGAGCCAGGTGGTGCCGGTAGCCGAGGAGTGGGGGTGCCGTCTGGTGATCCATCCGGACGATCCTCCCCGCTCCATCCTGGGATTGCCCCGCATCTTCAGTACCATTGACGACATTGCCGCCTTGCTGAAGATGGTGGACAGCCCCGCCAACGGCGTTTGCTTCTGCGCCGGCAGCTTCAGCGCCCGGGCGGACAACGACGTGGTGAAGATGTTCAAGTCCTGCGCCTCCCGGGTGGGGTTTGTCCATCTGCGCAGCACCCAGGTGGAGGCGAACGGGGACTTCTACGAGGCCGATCATTTAGGCGGCCGGGTGGACATGTATGAATTGGTGAAGGCCATTTGCGAGGAGCAGATTCGTCGTCGCAAGGAAGGGCGGGAGGATTGGCGTCTGCCTATCCGTCCGGATCATGGAGCGGACATCATGGACGACCTTTTGAAGCCGGCCAATCCCAATCCCGGGTATGGCGGCATTGGGCGGATGCGGGGGCTGGCCACCATCCGTGGCCTGGAACGGGGCATCATGCGCTCCCTCTATCCCGAATACGCCGAATAATTCTCCTGGACCTTTCTTCCCCTCCCCCTTGTCCTTGAAGGGGCAGAGGGGGCCATTGTTTCCCTTCTCTCTCTCAGATTTGACTTCATGGAACTTCACGACCGCCTCTCCCTCTTTCGCACCGGGGAGACCATCGAAGCCCTTCAGCCCGCCTTTCAGGAACTGCTGACGGAACGCAAGGAGGAACTCCCCGAATTCCTTCAAACTCTCCTGACAGGCTTTGGGGAGGAACCCCGGCGTCTGGCGGATCCCGCTGAGCGCCGTCTCCTCTCCTGCGCTTTCCTGCTGGCGGGCATGGCTCCCTGCCCCCAGGTCTACCCCCTCCTGCTGGGAATCCTCCTCTCCCCCGAATTCGGAGAAAACGTGGGGCGGGAGGACTGGCTGTCCAGCGAGATTTCCCGTCTCCTGGGGATTCTGTCTCCGGAGGACGGGGTTCCCGCCTTGGTGGAGGCCTTGTTGGACGAGAGGGTATGCCCCGTGGTCTCCGAGCAGTTGATGCTCACCTTGTCCTGCCGTTGGATTTCCCGGCGGGACGGGGATGGGGTTTTCCTGGAGACCCTGGGGCGTCTTTTGCGGGAGTTGCCGGAGAAGAAGGTGGACTTTGAGGTGGCCATGGGGTTGGTGATCAATGCGGTGGCGGTGGGGGGCGACCAGTTGAAGCCCCAGGTTTTCGCCTTCTACAAGGCCCATGCCGCCCAGCTTTCCGACCGTCTGGCGGAGAAGAATCTCCAGAATTTCTTCGACCTGGGCAAGCAGCGCATCAAGACCATGCTCACCAGCAACTACATGGGGGGATACGGCCCCCTGCCGGCGGAGCTGGATCGTCTGCTGCACTATGCGGACATTGCCCAGAAGGAGGAGGAGCCCACCACCCTGAAGGCTCTGCCTCCCATCACCCGGGACCGCCCCAAAGTGGGGCGCAACGAACCCTGCCCCTGCGGATCCGGCAAGAAATACAAGCACTGCTGCGGCCGCTAATCTCTTCCCTTCCCCCCTTCCCCCCTATCCCCTGCCATGGATCCCTTCTTCTCCGCCCTCTTCGCCGACCGCATCGGCGGTCCCCTGTTCGGAAAGGACACCGCCATCTACAAGTTCGAGAAAATCAAGCGTGCCAAGCGCGCCGCCGTGGCGGCCCATCCGGAGATTCCCCTCATTGACATGGGGGTAGGGGAGCCGGACGACATGGCTTTTCCCATGGTGGTGGAGGCCCTGGGACGGGAGGCGGCCAAGCGGGAAAACCGCTTCTATGCGGACAATGGGTGCGCCCAGTTCAAGGAGGCGGTGTCCACCTACATGAAGGAACTTTACGGCGTGGAGCTGGATCCCGCCACGGAGATCAACCACTCCATGGGGAGCAAGGCGGCCCTCAGCCTGCTGCCTTCCTGCTTCATCAATCCCGGGGACGTCTCCCTGATGACCACCCCGGGATATGGGGTCATGGGCACCTGGACCACCTATCTAGGGGGACGGGTGGTGAAGATGCCTCTCACCCGGGAACGGAATTTCCTGCCGGATTTCCGCCAGATCTCCCCGGAGGATCGGAAGGCCGCCAAGCTCATCTACCTGAACTACCCCAACAATCCCACGGGCGCCGTGGCTACCCCCCAGTTCTACGACGAGGCCATTGCCTTCGCCAAGGAGATCCATGCCCTCCTGGTGATCGATGCCGCCTATGCTCCCTTGAACTTCCAGGGCAAACCCTTGAGCATCTTCTCCCGCCCCGGCGGCAAGGATGTGGCCGTGGAGCTCCACTCCATGTCCAAGGGCTTCAACATGACGGGCTGGCGTCTGGGCTGGGTCTGCGGCAACGCCTCCGCTGTGAAGGCCTTCGCCACCGTGAAGGACAATGCGGACTCCGGGCAATTCCTGGCCATCCAGAAGGCCGCCGCCGAAGCCCTCCGGGAGCAAGCCCAGATCACCCCCAAAATCAACGAAAAATACCTCCGACGCCTCACTTCCCTGACCCAGACCCTCCGGGAACTGGGATTCCAGGCCCAGGTGCCCGGGGGCTCCTTCTATCTTTACGTGGGCATCCCCAAGGGCACTTCCGACGGCGCCACCTTCGCCAATGCCGAGGAGTTCAGCCAGTGGATGATCTCCACCAAACTCATTTCCACGGTTCCCTGGGATGATTGCGGGCCCTTCGTCCGCTTCTCCGCCACCTTCGAGGCCGCCGATCAGGCCCAGGAGGCCCAGGTGCTGGAGGAGGTGAAACGCCGCCTTTCCACCTCCCGCTTCCTCTTCTAGAGGGATCCCATGGCGGAGAGCTGGCTTTTCTGGAACGACGGGCCCCACGAGCCTCCTTGGAACATGGCCGCCGACGAGGCGTTGCTCCTGGAGGCGCCGGCCCGGAAGATCCCGTTGTTGCGTTGCTATGCCTGGAGCCGTCCCTCCGTCTCCCTGGGCTATGTCCAGACCCTGGAGGCGGCCCCGGCGGGATATGCGGCGGTGCGTCGTCCCACGGGGGGAGGCGTGGTGTATCACGACCACGATTTCACCTTTTCCGTCACCTTTCCCATGGGGCATTGGCTGACGGGTTTGAATCGGATGGAGAGTTACAACTGGCTGAACCGCTCTTTGCAGCGGGCGCTGGTGGCTTTGGGCTTTCCCGCCCAGCTTTCCGCCCAGGAGATTCCCCACCAGGTGGATCGGGCCCGGATGGTGTGCTTTACCAATCCCACCCGCTACGACCTGTTGCTGGAGGGGCGGAAGATTGCGGGGAGCGCCCAGCGGCGCACGGCGGATGGCCTTCTCCATCAGGCCAGTTTGCACTGGGGCGCCCCGTTGCCTGTGGAGCGTCCCCTTCTGACGGAGGCCCTGCTCCGGGGCCTGGGGGAGGTCATGGAGGTGGAAACGCTCCCCTTCTCCCCTGGAGAATCTCTCCAGCAGCGCATCCAAGACTTGGTGACCACAAAGTATGGCACAGATGACTGGAATCGACTCCGATAATCTTCTTTTGTCCGAGGAAAGTCCCCGGGACTACGGCCCCCAGCCCCTGGGGGAGATTCTAGCGGAACGGGGACTGACCAACCACCAGGTGGTGGCGGCTTCCACGGAGCAGCTCACCCACAAGATGATGGGGAAAGCCTGCCGGGGACGCTACCTCTCTCCCAAGGTGCGCCAGAAGATTCTCCGGGCTCTGAATCGCCTCACGGGGGAGAGCTTTTCCCTCTCCCAGCTCTTCAACTACCGCTAAGAGACCGGGCAGAAACAGCCTTTCCCGGGATGTCATGATCACTGCCTCCGCCGCCAAGCTGGCCCGCCGGGAACTCCGGCGACGTCTTCCCCGGCGGGGCTTGCCCTGGTATTGGGCCGGGCCTGGGGCCTTCCTGTGCTTCCTGGTGGCCAGTTGGATGGGGGCCTCCCTGTGGCGTCTCCCCAAGGACTATCTCGTTTCCACCCTATGGGGGAGGTGCTTTCTGGGGGGGATAGGGGCGGGGATTCTTCTCTTTCCCCTTTGGGCCCTGACGCCCTTGTATGTCTTTGGCCACGAGCTGACCCATTGGCTGGCGGCCAAAGCCACCTTCCGCCGCACCGGGGCGCTCCGGCTGGGCTTTTCCCGGGGTGCCGTGGAAATCGAGGGCACCAGCGGAGTGGTGGCCCTGGCCCCCTATGTCTGCCCTCTCTTTCTTCTCCTCTCCGGCGGAATGGCGGCCTTCGTCTCCCTCCTCCCCCTTTCCTTCCCTCCCTGGCTCCCTCTGGTGACCGCCACGTGGCTGGGACTCTGCCTGGCCTACCATTGGGTGCTGACCCTGCTGGCCTTGCGGAGGGGGCAGAAGGATTTGGAGATCTGGGGGAGATTCCTCTCCTATCCGTTCATATTGGCAGGAAATTTGGCGGCCTTGTTCCTTACGGCGGCCCTATGCTCCCCGCGCCCTTGTCAGCTCTGGGAAGTGCCCTGGGGCCTGCTGAAGGAGGGCCTGCATATGTGGGAAAAGTTCCTGGCTTAATCTCTCTCCTGGGAAAAAGGGCAAGCACCCATGGTCATTTTCAGCATTGGCGGCAATTTGGGGGAGGTGGAAGAGAACTTCCACCGGGCCTTGGCTCTGTTGCAGGAGGCGGGCTTTGTCCTGAGGAAGTGTTCTCGTCCTTACCGGAATCCGGCGGTGGGGTGTGAACCCGGGGCCCCCGACTTCTGGAATTGGGCCGTCACCGGAGAGTGGAGCCGCTCTCCGGAGGAACTTCTGGAGGTCGCCCAGGGAATCGAGGTGGCCTTGGGAAGACCGAAGGAACATCCTCATTGGCATAGCCGCACCCTGGATATCGACCTCCTGGCCTGCAATGAAGAAGTCAGAAACACCCCGACCTTGACGCTGCCCCATCCCCGCTGGCGGGAGCGGAGGTTTGTCTTAGTGCCTCTGGCGGAGGTGGCGCCGGAATGGGCGAAGGCCCATGGGGCAGATCTCCGGTAAAGCCGCTGCCCCGAAAATCCGCGCCGCAGGCCGAGCCCCGCGGGGCCAGACATGGAGACGGCGGCTTGCCGGGGAGAGGGGAGGGGGGAATCTACTTTTCCCGTTTTTTCTGGCGGTATTTCAGGGCCAGAGCGAGGGAGATTCCCAGGGCGCCTGCGGCCATCAAGAGGAGGACTTTTTGTTCCTGCAGGACGCGTCCCAGGGGTTTTCCGGGTTTTTTCCGCCGCACGATGCCCTTTCGTTTGGCCATCATCTCGTAGACTTCCGGGATGGTGCTATCCATCAGGAAGTATTGCCGGTCCCGGATGGGGCCATCCCGAAGGAAATCCTTTTCCGTTAGGGGGCGGAAGTTGAATGGTTTTTCCCACCGTTGCTCGTAGATTTTCTTTCCTTGGGCATTGTAGTGGGCCCGGTAGAGGATTTGCAGAGAGCCGGGTTGGAGGAAGAAGATGCGGGTCAGAGGGCGCCGGGCGTAGGCGGGATCTTTCAGATTTCTGGCGGCTCTTCCCACGATGAGGGGGAGTTCCGGCTTCTCCTCTCCCAGGAGGGCCTCCAGGTCTTCCGGGAGCCGCATGGTGATTTTCAGCAGGGGCTTGCCCTCCTGCCGGATCTCCTCCAGGGAGAATTTGGCCAGCTCCCATTCCCGCTCCGGAAAGGATTCGGCCATGAGGTCGTAGAGGGTCAGGGGATAGGCGCCGGTAAGCTGGCGCCACTTTCCCTCCACGCCCACGAAGACGCCCTCCCGGTTCTGGAGGAAGGTGACCACATCCTGTCCCTGGTCGTCCTGCAGCACCAGTTTCTTCAGGCAAAAGCCATCTTCCAGGCAGAGCCGCCGATATTCTCCCTGGGCGCTCTTCCATGCCTGGAGGGTTTCCTTGTCCACAAAGGGGAGGATGCCGGAGAATCGCTCATGTTCCGCCATGGCCTTTCGCAGAAGCGCCCGGGGATCCTCCTGGGAGGTTGCGGTCTGGGCGGCGGGAGAGTTGGCGAGAAAGAGGCAGAGGGAGAGGAGGGCGAGACGGGCAAAAGAAAAAAAAGTGTTGTGTGTCATGTCTCTATTCCTCCTTCCTCCAATCCCGAATCACCGCCGCATACCACCGCTCGCCAGAGGCCACGGGAAGCCAGCCTTCCCCCTGGTAGCGGAACTCCGCAGAATGCTTCACCTGCCCTACGCTGAAGTTCACCCGGTAGAGCCCTTCCTCCCCTTCCCCCTCTAAATGTATCAGGCTGAAACGGATATACTCCTGCCCCTGCGCCTCCCTCATGGCGTTGTAGGGAGGATAGGCGTTTCCCAGATGCTGGAGGTAGGAGACGGAATGGGCTTGGGACAGGGGGATGATTTCCACACGCTCCGGAGCGAACGCCTGGCCTTTCTCCAAAGGAGGATAGCAGACCACCACAAGACGCCCTTGCCCGTCTATTTCCCAAGATACGTCCGACTCCCTGTCTCCCCCCTTCTTCCCCCTGCATCCCACCACGCAAATCACCGCAAGGAGAAGGGAAAGCATGACTCCCCGGAAAAAACAAACCCCGTAAACCCCGCTTTTGTTCATCTTCATCCACCTCCTTGC
>JAEDMH010000091.1 GCA_016303095.1 Lentisphaeria bacterium
AGATTTCCAGAGCCTTTTCTCGCCCTTTCTTGCTCCTCCATGTTCACGAGTGGGGGGCTAGTGGAGCCAGGGTTCCAGCCACTGGGCGTATTGGTCGTCGGCGCAGGTTTTCACCACGTATTGATGGGGCCCGTCCTTTTGGGGGAAGAAGTCATTTTCCCCGGTTTCCGGGTGGAGGATGGCGGTGCCTTGCATGGTGTCATAGCGTCCATTTTCGGGGGAGATGACGCCGGCGGCCAGGAGGATCAGGAGGGGATCCCAGCAGAAGTGGGTTTGGTGTCTTGGGGGGGGCAGAGTGGCGCCTCCCAAGGAGTAGCGGGGATGTTGGTGGTAGTCCTCCATAGCGGTCTTCAGGAGGTCGTCTTGGGGGAGATTCACCCCGGCGAGAACGGTGTGTCCCACCTCGAATCCCAGGAAGGTGACGGGGGTGGGCCAGGAACGGAAGACCCTGTTGCTGGCGGCGATGAGACGGGGATTTCCGTAGGCGCCTGCCACATTGTATTCCCGTCCCTTGGGCCATTTTCCGGCCATCATCCAGAGATGGGCGCACTTTTGCGCCACCAATTCTCTGCCGGAGAGGGGGGAGAGGTCATCGGGGGGACTCTCTAGAAGCTCGGCTAGATTTTCCGTGAAGCCGATGGAGAGAAGATGGAGTCTTTCCGGGGCAGAGGCCAGGAGGCTGCGGTAGAGAGCGACGGGCAGCGGAGCATCCTCGTTGCTTTCGTATTTGGAGGGGAGGGTCGCCAGGCGCTTCTGGTAGCTGGGCCCCAGGGAGGGTTCCTGAATCTCCTGGCGCGTGATGGCCACCGGTACATCCACCCCATGGGCCAGAAGAAAGGCATCGACAGAACGGACGCTCTCCGGAAAGACGGCATTGAGACAGACCCCATGGAGGGTGACGAAGCGGCGTTCCTGGAGGCGTAGAAGAACCCGCAGGGCCATGACATCATCCACGTCGGTGAACCAGTCGGTGTCCAGGATCACGTGTCGTGGGGCGTTGGGGGGCGGGGTGGGGGTCATGGGGCTTGGGGGAGAGGATGGTCGGCCAGCCAGGTCAAGGCGGACTTGGCGGCCTCCCGTTCCGCCTGTTTCTTGGAGGAGCCTTCTCCCGTGAAGGAGGGGAGCTCTCCCTGGGGAAGGGTGACCTGGCAAAGGAAGTGGGGAGCGTGGCTGGGCCCATGGGAGGACAATTCCTGATACTGGGGAGTGGCGTGAAAACGCCCTTGGCAGAATTGCTGGAGCTCTCCCTTGGGGTTGTCGCTTCTCTCCGCCTCCGCCACCGCATCCTGCAGAGAGGGCAGCAGCCGCAGGAGGAGGCGCTCCACTTCCTCTTTGCCGCCATCCAGGTAAAGGGCCCCCAGAAAGGCCTCGAAGAGATCCCCCAGAAGGGAGAGACGTTGGCGTCCTCCGCTGGCGGCCTCTCCCTTGCCAAGAAGAAGTAGCTCCTGGAGGCCCAGGCGGCAGGCATTGCGGGCGTTGGCGGGTTCGTCCACCAAGACGGAACGGGCCCGGGTCAGTTCCCCCTCCTGGGCCTGGGGAAATTCCTGGAAGAGACGACGGGAGATCTCCAGCTGGAGGACGGCATCCCCCAGAAACTCCAGCCGCTCGTTCCAGGGACATTGGGGCTCGGAGGATTCCGCCGCATAGCTGGAGTGGGTCAGGGCCAGACGCAGAAGACCAGGATCCCGAAAGGTGTATCCCGCCCGCTCCTGAAGAGCCTCGAACGCCTCCCTCCATTCCTCTGCCTTGAGATTGAAATTTTTCATAATCACACTATTTTAAGGCATTTGCGCACAGATCAGGGAAGACCGTCGAAGGGCCGGCGTTTCTCTGATTGCGTAAGTTTTTACAATGTAAACTGTAAGGAGAACACTGCCATGCCGTTTGATGTTTCCGATCTGCGCAAGGGACTGAAGGTCCAGATTGACGGAGATCCCTATCTCATCACCGAATACGATTTCATGAAGCCCGGCAAGGGACAGGCGATCTATCGCTGCAAAATGCGCAATATGCTCACCGGCTCCACCACCGAAAAGGCCTATCGCCCCGGGGACAAGATCGACCAGCCTGACCTGGCGGAGAAGACGGTGAACTTCTCCTACGACGAGGGAGACGGCGTCTATATCTTCATCGACCCCCAGACCAACGAGGATGTCCGGGTGGATGAAAAGGTGCTGGGACGCAACAAGTATTTCCTGGACGACGACATGGAGTGCCAGATCCTTTTCTTCAACGGCCGCCCCATCGACATCACTCTCCCCATCTTCGTGGAGAAGACCATTGCGGAGACGGAGCCTGGCTTCAAGGGCGACACCGCCACCAACTGCCTGAAGCCCGCCAAGATTGAGAACGGCTACGAAATCAATGTGCCCACCTTTGTGGGCGTGGGCGACCTGGTGCGCATCGACACCCGCACCGGCGAGTATTCCGACCGGGTCAAGAAGGCCTCCCTCTAGGAAGCCCTCTGGGGGAAAGGGCGCCTCCGGCACGCTCCTCCCCTTCCTAGTCCCCTTCCCCACGGCCATTCGCCTGGGGGAGGGCGACCTCCAGTCCGGAATATCCGCCGCCTCCCGGGAAACTGCTTCCGGGGGGCGCGTTTTTTCCGCCCGATCCTTCCCCCCTCAGGAGGACGCCTCTTGTTCACTCGTCTTCGCACACTTTTCGGCATCTTTTTCTTCCTCTCCCTGGTGACCCTGGGCGGGGGATTGGCCATGCTTCCCGCCATGCGGGACGAGTTTGTGCGGAAGCGGGGCTGGATGACGGACGAGGAGATGGTGGACACCGTGGCCGCCATGCAGTCCATGCCCGGGATCATCGCCTGCAACATGGGGGTGTTGCTGGGCTATCGGATCGCGGGGATTCCCGGGGCTCTGGTCTCCCTTCTGGGAGGGATCCTTCCCCCCTTCCTGGCCATTGTGCTGGTGGCGGGTTTGGTGTTCCGTCTCCGCAGCCTGGAGAGTGTGGGGCATATGTTTCTGGGGGTGCGGGCGGCGGTGAGCGCCCTGATTCTTCATGCCGCCTTCGGTCTGGGACGCCAGGTCTTTTCCGGCGCCCAGGGACAGGCAGGACGCCGCTTCACCGGGATCCTGACCGCCCTCTCTTTTCTGGCCCTGGGCTTCCTGGGAATGAACGCCGTGTATGTGCTCTTGGCCGGCGGCCTGGCAGGCTGGCTCTTCCTCCTTTGGAAAAGCCGCCACGCCCAAGGCAAGGAGGAACGCCCATGAGCCTCCTCGCTCTCTATCTCCTCTTCGCCAAAATCGGGATCTTCACCTTCGGCGGAGGATACGCCATGATCCCCTTCTTCCAGGATGAACTGGTCTCCCGCCACGCCTTGATGACCTCCGCCGAATTCGCGGATATCGTGGCCTTGGCCCAAATGACCCCCGGACCCGTGGGCCTGAATGCCGCCACCTATATCGGACAGCAGCAGGCAGGCTTCCCGGGGGCCTTGGCCGCCACTCTGGGCTTGGCCACCCCCTCGCTGATTCTGGGCCTCCTGGTGGCCGTCTTCCTCCGCTCCTACGAAAAGAACCGCCATTGGCAGGGAGTCCTCTTGGGCATCCGCCCGGCCACTCTGGGCCTCATCGCCGCCTCCGTGATCTTCTTTGCCGAAACTTCCCTCTTCACCGCCCCCGTGGCCGCTCTCTGGCGGACGGGAGAGTCCTTCGGCCTCTGCTGGCAAGGCGTGGTGATCTTCCTGGGCGCCTATTGGGTGCAGAGAACATGGAAACCCAATCTTGTCTGGGTGCTCCTGGGCGCCGCCGTGGCGGGCTGGCTCCTCTTTCTGCCTGCAAAATTCTTATAACTATCTCTGCATAAATCACTTACGCATCTACGGAGCCCCCGCCCATGTCCGAAGAGCCCTTTCGTTTCTGGCTTGGTTTCCGCCCTGTGAACTCCCTGGTGGATTTCTTCACCAGACGAATCTGGAATGCGGATTTCCGCGCCCTCCGCTTTCTGAAGCGGGAATTGTATTCCCTGTGCCGCCTTCTGGTGGTGGCGGGCCGGGGCGTCTTCGAGGATCGTTGCACTCTGCAAAGCTGCGCCCTGACCTACATCACCATGGTCTCTCTGGTGCCCGTGCTGGCCATCGCTCTCTCGTTCTGCAAGGGAATGGGACTCCAGACCCAGCTCCTGGAGCATCTGGGCATCGAAACTCTGGTGCAGCAGGGGGGGCAGGGAGGAGAGGAGACCCTGGTCTACCGGGTGGTGCCCTTGACGGAGGAGAAGGAGGCATTCCCAGTGCCCCAGGCGGGGGAGGAGGAGGAGCCCAAGGCGCTGCCCCGGGGGGTGCGCCCCGGCTTTGCCGCCCAGCTTCCGGAACCCGTCCAGGAGGGCATCCTGAAGATCATCGGCTACGTGGACAAGACGAACTTTGCCGCCTTGGGCATTGTGGGGGTCATCACCCTGGTCTGCACCGTGGTCATGTCCATCCAGAAGCTGGAGAACAGCTTCAACGACATTTGGTGCGTGCGGCGCGGGCGGAACCTGATGCGACAGGTCAGCGAATATCTGGTGGTGCTCCTTCTGCTGCCCATCCTGCTCTCCGCCATCCTCTCCCTTAACGCCTTCATCAACTCCGGCAGTCTGGCGGAACTGCTCCATACCCAGTCCGCCGCCCTGCTGTATTGGGGACATATTCTGGCCCGCCTCCTCCTCTTCTTCTTCCTGGTGCTCTCCTTTGCCGCCCTGTATCTCTTCATGCCCAACACCCGAGTGCATCTGAAGCCCGCCTTGCTGGCGGGAACCGTGGCGGCGGTGGCCTGGGGGGTGGTGCTGCTGGCCTACATCCGCTGGCAGATCGGACTGGCCCGCTACAATGCCATCTACGGGGCCTTCGCCGCACTCCCCTTCTTCCTGGCCTGGCTCTACGCCAACTGGATGGTGATTCTCCTGGGGGCGGAGCTGTGCTATGCGGCGCAGAATCAACGTCTTCTCCGCCAGACGAAGCAGATGCGTCCGGTGGAGGCCGGGGCCAACCGTCTGTTGGGCATTGCCATCGTGGAGGCCATCAGCCGGTGTTACGACGAGGGGCGCGGCTGCTGGAATGCGGGACGCTTCGCCATAGAAAACAATATCTCCATCCGGGAGCTGGAGTTCTGTCTGGCAAGCCTGACCCGGGCGGGACTGGTCATTCAGAGAATGCCCGATGCCGATCCCCCCGATTCCTACGACTACATCCTGGGACGCCCCGCCGCCCAGATCACCCTTTCCCAGGTCTCCGACGCCTTCCTGGGCATGGATTCTGAAACGGCGCAACGCATTAGCCGATGCCTCCCGGAGGCCTTTGTGACCTTTATGCGTCATCGCCATGAGGAGCAGGATCAGCGCATGGCCCGCATCACCTTCCAGCACGGGAAGGGCTGCGGGGCCACGGTAGCCTGTCCCGAAGAAAACGAAGAGGAGGCAAAAGCATGAGCCCGTTGATCCGAAAAATTTCTCCCGCTCTCTTGGGAGTGCTGTGTCTCCTGGGATGTTCCCTTACGGGAATGGCCGCCCCCCTGGAGGTGTTTGTCTCCCTGCCCCCCATGGCGGAGGCGGTGGAGGCCATCGGGGGAGAGCGGGTCTCCGTGAAGGTGCTTCTGCCTGCAGGGGTCAGCCCGGAGCTCTATCAGCCGGATGCCCGGATGCTGGAGGCCCTGGGCCGCAGCCAGGCCCTCTTCACCATGGGCGCCCCCTTCGAGGAAACTCTTCTGCCCCGGCTGCGCCGCGCCTTCCCCCAACTCCATCTGGTGGATGGCGCCGAAGGGATGGAACGACGGCATTTCCCCCAGGGCGGGGAGGATCCCCATGTGTGGCTCTCCGTGACCAATATGCTGCGCTACGGGGAAACGGTCTGCCAGGCCCTGTGCCACATGCTGCCGGAGGCGGCGGAGGAGTTTCAGGCCCGAAGCCGGATCTATGGGGAGCAGCTGGCGGAGACGGGACGCCTCCTGGCGGAACAGCTGGCCCCCCTGAAGGGACGCTCCGTTCTGGTCTTTCATCCCGCCTTCGGATACTTTCTGGGGGAGTATGGGATGACGCAAATTGCCATCGAGGAGGAGGGAAAGGAACCCTCCGGACGCGCCCTGATGGAAGCCCTGGCCCAGGCCCGGAAGCTGGGCCTGCCCGCCATCTTCGTCCAACCCCAGTTCTCTCCCCGCTCCGCCAAAGTGCTGGCCCGGGAATTGCAAGCCCAGGTGCTTCCCCTGGACCCCCTTCCCCCCCGGCTTATCCCGGGATTGCGGGAGATGGGGGAGACCATCGCCAAAGCCTATGGCCTGCCGAACGTCCAGAACACGCCATGAATCCTGCCGTGGAAATCAAGAATCTCTGCTTCGGCTACGAGGAGCAAGAGGTCCTGCATAATATCAATCTGACGGTCAATCCACGAGATTTCGCCATCGTGGTGGGCCCCAACGGCGGAGGAAAAAGCACCCTTCTCCGCTTGATGCTGGGACTCCTGAAACCCCGCTACGGCAGCGTCCGGATCTTCGGGGAAAGCCCCGAGGTGTCCCGCCGCCGCATGGCCTACGTGCCCCAGTCTCTGGAATTCGACCACCACTTCCCCATCTCCGTCCTGGAAACGGTGCTCCTGGGACGCCTGGAACATTTCTCGTTCCTGGGAGCACGGCGAAAGGACCGCCAGGTGGCGTTGGAGGCCCTGGAGGAGGTGGGACTCCCCCAGGAGGCCTCCCGCCCCTTCGCCTCCCTCTCGGGAGGACAACGCCAACGGGTCCTTATCGCCCAGGCCCTGGCCTCCCGCCCGGAATTGCTCCTCCTGGACGAGCCCGGCGCCAACCTGGACGCCCCCGGCGTGGCCGCCATCTACGGCCTGCTGAAGGAACTCAGCCAGTGCCTCACCATTGTCATGGTCTCCCATAATCTCACCATGGTGGAGCCCTTCGCCACCCACGTGGTCTGCGTGAATCACACGGCGGACATGCATCGAATCGAACAGGTCTCCCGGAAGGATCTCCATATGGGCAACTGGGTCCACATCTTCCACCATGCCTGCCCCGTCACCCAAGACGGACAGGAGGAGGATCCCTGCGCCGGCCCGCATTGGGGGAAGGAGGAAAAGGAGGGGCATCTCCATGGCTGAATTTCTCTGGGAACTCCCCCATTCCCCCCTCCTGTTGCGCTCCCTGGCGGCCATGGCCCTGGCCTCCATCTGCTGCGGCGTGGTGGGGTGCTACGTGGTGTTGAAGCGGGACAGCTATGCCGTGGGGGCCGTAAGCCACTCTCTCCTGGGGGGGGTAGGAGCCGTGCTCTACCTCCAGGGACTCTTCCCCCTCCTGGAGGAACGCCTGCCCTGGCTGACGCCCTGGATGGGAGGACTGGTGGCGGGCGTGGCGGTGGCTCTCCTCATCACTCTCCTGGCCACCCGATGGAATTTTCCCATGGATACGGTTCTCTCCGCTTTGTGGGCCCTGGGGATGGCCTTGGGGGTCTCTTTCGTCAATGCCCGCCCCGGCTATGGCACGGAACTGACCAGCTACCTCTTCGGAAGCATTCTCATCATCTCTCCCCAGGATCTGAGAATCATCGCCGCCTTGGACGCCATTGTGCTGTTCATGGCCTTCCTGTGGCACTCCCGCTTCGTGGCCCTGGCTTTCCATGACGAATTGCTGACGCTCCGGGGACTCTCCCGAACCAGAGTCCAGCTGGCCTTCCAGCTGATGGTGGCCATGACCGTGGTGGTGCTTTCTCAACTGGTGGGCACGGTGCTGTGCATGGCTCTGCTGATTCTGCCTGTGGCGGCCACCTCCCGGCTTTGTCGCCGCATCCCCGTGATTATGGCGGTCTCCGGGGTGCTGTGCTTCCTGTGTTCCCTAGGGGGCGTGGGCATCTCCTACGGAGCGGGGCCAGGGAGCCTGCTCCGCTCTCCCGGGGCGGTCATCGTGGAATTGGCGGGGCTGGCCTATCTGGCCTCCTGGCTCCTCTCCCGACTCCTAGCCTGCCGAAAACAAAGAATCCAAACCAGCGGAGAGGAGGATGGACGCGCCGCCTCTCCCTCTCCTCTCCCAAACAAGGACGGACGATGAACAAGCTGATTTACGCCAGTAGCGAGCGGTGCGCAGATTTGTGGTATCTCTCGGGATTCTGCGCCCCGGATGATTTTCTCTATTTCCAGACGGAAAAGGGCGCCGTGGTGGCCGTGAGCTGTCTGGAACTGGGGCGGGCCAAGAAGCAGTGCCCGCCCACGGTGACCGTGGCCGATACCCAGCATCTAGAGGAGTTCTTCGGCCTGGAGAAGGAAGCCTCCGGGGAACACTGGTTCCTCCGGATGATTCGCCAAGTCTGCCGGGGCACCGGGGTCTGGGATTGGACTGTCCCCTCCTCCTTCCCCCTGGAATACGGGGACCTTCTCCGGAAGGCAGGGATTCAGGTCACTCCCTGTGGCTCTTTGGCTCCGGAGCGCCGTGTCAAGAGCCCGGAAGAGGTGGAGAAGATTCGTCGGGGGGAGCAGTTGGCGGAGGTGGGGCTGGCCCAGGCGGATGGGATGCTGCGCCAGGCGACGGTGGATCGGGAAGGGTTCCTGATTCTGGGGGGGCATCGCCTCACCGCAGAGGAATTGCGGGGAGAGGTGGATGCCGCCATCGCCCGCAAGGGCGGTCTGGCCCAGGGAACCATCACTGCCCCGGGAGTCCAGGGCGCCGATCCTCATCAGGCCGGAACCGGCCCCCTGAAGGCCAATGAACCCATTGTCATGGATATCTTCCCCCGGGATCAGCAGACGGGATATTTCGGGGACCTCACCCGAACCCGGGTGAAGGGAAAGGCCTCCTCCGTGGTGCTTCATGTCTACGAAACCGTCCTGGCCGGTCAGAAAAAGGCCCTCCAAAGCCTCCGCCCCGGCGTCACAGGAGCGGAAATCCATACCCAAGTGGCCGAATTTTTTACCCAGCAGGGATTCCCCACGGAACGAGATCCCCAGACCGGACTCTATCGGGGATTCTTCCACGGCTTGGGACACTCCGTGGGGCTGGAAATCCATGAACGCCCCAATCTTGCTCCCCATGACCCCACCGTCATGGAACCGGGGTGCGTGGTGACCGTGGAGCCGGGACTCTATGACCCCGCCTGGGGAGGCATCCGCATCGAGGATACGGTGGCCCTCACCCCCACCGGCGTGGACAATCTCGCCACCGCTTCCAAAGAATTGGAACTGTAAGCATCCCCGCAAGAAAACACGGGGAGCGCGGAGACGCCCTGCGGGGCCACGGAAGGCACGGAAACGCCGCTGCGCGGCGCACGGAGACCACGGAGTTTTAAACGCGGAGGGCACGGAAACGCCGCTGCGCGGCGCACGGAGGCCACGGAGAGGCGGTTCGTGCTATCCGCACGTCCCGCCTTGGGATTTCTTTAGGAGGCAA
>JAEDMH010000092.1 GCA_016303095.1 Lentisphaeria bacterium
ATCCTCCTGAACCCCGGCAGGGGTGGGAGGATCGCTAGACGGGGGTGAAGGGAGGGCTCCGCCCGACCGAAACCCCCGGCACGGGTAAAAAACGAATCCGAACCCCGTAGGGGTGGGAGGCCAGGCCTTTGCGCCGGGGGTGGAGCGTCAGCGCAACCCTTGGCGCCTGGGGGAGCACAGGGAACTCTGGTCGTCGGCGGAGCCTGCTGCGCATGCCCCGCCCCAGGGGAGGGTGTTGCTGGAGAAATCCTCGAATTCCTCAGGCGTCTAGGGCATCTGGTTTTTTCGCGTTCCGCGTCTTTAGGGAAGAATGGGGTAGTAGTGCTCGCTGAAAGAGTCGTAGCCGTAGGCCAGGGCATTGGCCAGAGGGATGGCTTCCAGGAGGAGAGGGGAGGTGGCGTCGCCAGCTTCCCAGAGGAGTCGTCCCTGGTCCAGTTCCTCCTGTGTCAATTGGAGATCCTGGTTTTCATCGAAGGGATGGAGCGCCATCAGGCCGGTTTCCTCCAGGCGATCGCTGAGGCAGTGATAGAAGAGGAGGAGGGAGAGGGCGTCCTCCACGGCCATTCCCTCCTCCTGGGGCAGGGGGTTTTCTTCCAGGGGGAAGGTGAGGGAGAGGGTTTCTCCGGGGGAGAAATCCCCGTTTTTGTCTCCGGTGGTCCAAAGGGCCTGAAAGACCTGGTCAGAGAGATCCAGGCCGGCATAGGTGGGAGCCAGGAAGAGCTCCGAGGCGTCGGCGGGGAGGAGATGGGAGGTGCATTGGTAGTCTAGCCCCACGGCGAAGCCGTCGAAGACGCAGTCTTCCTGGTAGAAGAAGGAGGGGAGGAGATGGGAGTCCGGGGGGCAGGTGAAGGAGAGGGTGGCCTCCCCTTCGCCCAAGGAAACCTCCACCCCGTTTTGACGGGTGAGCAGGGTGGATTGGCAGAGGGGACGGAAGAGGGTGGGGGCGTAGGAGGCGGTGACATAGGTTCCCTCCCACTCCTGGAATCCCCGGGAGGTCAGGAGACGAAACTTCTCTAGGCGGTAGCTTCCCTCCTGTTCATACCGCCGCAGATTTCCCCCGTCCAGCGCAAAGCAGGCCCGTCCCTCCCCGTCCACTGGGGCCCAGTAGAGCCCGGCCTCCTGTCCCTCCGGCAAGATCAGGGTTCCATAGAGGAAGAGAGCGTCCTCGGGGGGAGAAGGGAGGGAGAGGGTGATGGAGAGAGTTTCCCAGGTATTGGGGGGCCAAAGGGCCGGGTTCTCCAACTGGTCTGTGCCTTGGAGGGTCAGGGCGGGAAGGAGAGAAGGGAGGCATAGGAGGAGAAGACAGAGAAGGAGTTTCATGGTGGCGAGGAGACGTTTGCTTTGCGGTGGGGCGGGATGTTTTCTTGGCCTGCCCCAAAGATAATCCAAGGCCATGATGAAGCATCCGTAACATCCTGGAAGTTATGGATTTTATAACTTTTGTGGAAAAGTGTGGACTTTGCGGTGGGGCGAGGCGTTCTCGGGAGGAGCGCGGGCTTCTTGGGGGGGGTGAGGATGTGAAATGCCGGAGGAAAATTACATTGGGTGCGGATGGAGAAACCTATGGACACAGGCGTATCGGCACATTTGGACAAGGACAAGCGGGTGATTCTTGGCAGCTACTACACGCCCCGGCGTTATGTGGAGCGGGTGGGGGAGTGGCTGAAGGGGATTGTGGGAGAAGGCCATGTGATCCTGGATCCCTCCTGTGGCTACGGGGCGTTCTTTGCCCTGGCCTCCCGCTTTCCCCAGGCAAGATATGTGGGAAACGACATCGACACCCTGGCGGTGGCCCAGGCCCAAAAGAATTTCCCCTTCGTCTCCTTTCACTCCTTCAATGCCTTGCAGGAAATCTCCCGGGAACGGTACGGGGTGAGGGAGGACGAACCCCTCGTGATCGTGGGAAATCCTCCCTACAATGACACCACCTCCCTCGTGGGAAGACAACGCAAGCGCGCTTCCTCCGGGAGCATGGAGGGGAGGGTGCGAACCCGGGACCTGGGCATGTCCTCGCTTCTGGCCTACGAGGCGCTCAAGGCGGACTGGGTGGCCGTGCTCCATCCCTTGAGCTACCTGGTCAAACGGGCGAATCATCGTGCTTGCGGGCGATTTTTCGCCAACTACCGCCTGCGGGAGCACGTGGTCTTCTCCAGCCAGGAGTTTTCCGGCACCTCCAGAATAGGGGCCTTTCCCGTGGTGGTGGCCCTCTACCAGCGGTGTCCCGGGAGGGGGCTCTCCTACGAAGACGTACAGGAGATCCGCTTTCAGACCGTGGAAGGAGAGACCTTCTGCCTGGCCGACCTGGAGTTCGTCTCCGATTGCGTGGCCAAGTATCCCAATCCCGTGGACCAATCCCTTTCCTTCAGCGGATACTACTTCTACACCCTGCGGGATCTCAATGCCCTCCGCCGCTGCCGCACTTTCCTCCCCGGCAAATCCCCCAATGCCGTGGCCATCTCCCAAGAACAACTCCCCTATTACCATTACATCGACTGCTTCAAGCACTTGGCCAAAATCCCCTACTGGGCGGGAAATCTGAATGTCCCCTTCCATAAGGAAATCTTCTCCGCCATCGCCCCTCTGGCGGTCCGCTACTCCCGCTCCCTCCATCCCGACCTCTTCCCCCCGGAGACGCCCTTGACCCCGGAGGAACTCGCTGCCCTGAAAACCTATGTCCAAAACGCTCTGAAAGGAAAAGACACCCAGGAATGCCCAAAGGGAGCGCCACCCTCCGGGGCATAGGCATGCCTCCCGGAAGGAAGGGGTTTCTTTGATGGAGATGTTTAGTTTGTGTGTAACTATCTTATAATAAATAACTTATGTTATTTTATCCTCCGTGCTCGCCGAATAAGGTCGAGCAAGGGAGATGGGGTTATATTCTTTCGTTTCTTTTTCCTGACGTCAGAATTCTGTCCCTCTTTTCTATTTCTAGCAGAGTCATGTTGTCCTTGTTGACGGGCCGCGGAGGCCTTCCGGAAATTCATCTTCAGAACCGCCATGGTCGTTGTGAGATTTGCCTCATGGGGGCGCACGTGTTGAGTTATGTGCCCCAGGGGCATCGGGAGGTGCTTTTCCTGTCTGAGAAGTCGGAATACACCCCGACGGGGAAGGCCATACGCGGGGGCATTCCCCTGTGCTGGCCCTGGTTTGGGCCGGCGGATCCTTCCCGGATTCCCGGGGCCGCCACGGCCCACGGTTTCATCCGCCAGGTGATGTGGCAGCTGGCCACTTGGCAGGAGACCCAGGAGGCCACGGAGGTGGTGTTGGAGGCCCGGGACACGGAAGAGAGCCGGAAGATCTGGCCCTTCCCCTTCCGGGTCTCTCTCCGGGTGTCTCTGGGGGCGCAGCTGGAACTGGCTCTGACCACCGTGAACGAGGGGACGCAGCCCTTTGCCTACGAGGAAGCCCTCCACACCTACTATGCTGTGGGGGATTGCCGGAGCATTTCCATCCAGGGCTTCCAGGGATGCGCCTTCCGGGACAAGGCTCCCGCTACTCCTCCCGCCCCCAATCCCCAGCCCGGGGAGATCACCCTCACCGAGGAGACGGATCGGGTCTATTTCCACTGCCCTGGCGAAGCGGTGATTGCCGATCCCGTCATGGGGCGCCGCATCCGCATCCAGAAGGAGGGGAGCGACACCGGGGTGGTGTGGAATCCCTGGATCGCCAAATCCCGCCGGATGCCGGATTTCGGAGACGAGGAATACCGGAACATGGTCTGCGTGGAGAATGCCAATGTGGACTACGACGGGCGTCGGCTGTCGCCGGGGGAGCGTCATGTGCTCCAGGTGCGCATTGCCGTGGAGAGTCTTTAAGGTTGCCTGTCGCCCATGACCTCCGTGGATTTTAGCCATTGGCTTGCGTTGGCCTGTTCCCAGGGAGGAAGCTGGGGGTATCCCCTGGTCTTTCTCCTGATGGCTGTGGAGAGTTCTTTCATTCCCTTTCCCAGCGAGGTGGTGATGATTCCCGCGGGCTTTCTGGCGGCCCGGGGGGAGATGGGCTTGGGCAGTCCCCCCTGGGATTTCTGTCTGTGCGTGGTGGTGGGGATTCTGGGAGCGTTGGCCGGAGCCTATGGAAACTACTTCCTGGCCCGGTGGCTGGGAGAACCTTTCCTGCGCCGCTACGGCCGATATTTCTTCCTGAAACCCCAGGTGCTGGAGCGCTCCCAGGAAATCTTCCTGAAATACGGACGGCCCGCCACCCTGGTGTGCCGTCTGCTTCCGGGCATCCGACAGCTGATTAGCCTCCCGGCGGGAATCGCCAAAATGCCTTTGGGAGCCTTCACCGCCTATACCGCCCTGGGCGCCGGAATCTGGAATGCCATCCTCACCGCAGCAGGATTCTACCTGGGACACCAGACCGCCCAGATGGACTATGGCGAAATCGTGGTCCAGGGAAAGGCCCTGGTGATGCAACACTACGGATGGCTCCTCCTGGGAATCCTCCTCTTCCTGGCGGCATACTGCGGCATCTCTCGCCTCATCCTCTCGCCTTCCTCCCCCAAATCATGACTCCCTTGGTGATTCTGGCCGTCTCCCTCGCCCTGCTTCTGGGACTCGCCCTCGGCTTCCTGGCTGGACGGGCAGGATGCATCCCCCGCCGGAATTGGGAAAGGGAACGGGAGGAGCGCGCCCGGGAAGAGCAGGGACGGCGGGATGCCTTCTCCGCGCTTTCCGCCCAACAACTTCAGAGCCAGGCCCAGGAGTTCCGACAACGGCAGCGGGAGGATCTGGCGGGCTTGCTGGAACCCTATCGCACACGTTTGGAAGGGCTGGTCCAGGAACTGCGGGGATATCAGCAGGGAAATGTGGCGGAGCGTTCCGCCTTCCAGGGAAAAATGGAGGAGCTGACGCGCCAGACGGCCATTCTGGGGGGAGAAGCGCACCGCCTGACCGCCATTCTGGCCCAGGGCACCAAGTCCCAGGGACTCTTCGGAGAACAGGTTCTCACCTCCCTTCTCCGCTCCTCCGAACTCCAGGAAAATGTCCAGTTCTTCCTGCAACGGGCCATCCGGGACAGCCAAGGAAAGCTGGTGTTGGACGAGGAGGGGGGGCGCCTGATTCCCGATTGCCAGGTGGTCTTGCCCGATGGGGGCGCCCGTCTGGTGGTGGACAGCAAATGCAGCGCCTCGGCCTATCTGCGCTGGCAGGAGGCGAAGGACGAGGCTGCCCGAAGGACCTTTCTGAAGGCCATGCGCAGCCATATTGACGACTTGGCCAAGAAGGACTATGCCGCCTATCTGCGCCAAAGCCAGGAGGCCCCCGTGGTGGATTGCGTGGTCATGTTCGTGCCCATGGAGGCCATGCTCCAGGCCGCCTTGACGGAACAGCCGGAACTCCTGGAATACGCCTCCGCCCGAAAGGTGCTGCTGACGGGACCCATGAATTTGATGGTCTGCCTGCGGGTCATCGGCTTGGCTTGGGGAAGCGTGCGCCTGGAGAAGAATGTCCGGAAAATCTACGCTTCCACAGAACAGCTGCTGACCTGCGTCCAAAAGTTTCAGGATTTCCTTAGGGAAGTGGGACAGCGCCTGGAGAAGGCGAAGGAGAGTCTGGACAGCGCCCAGAAGGAATTGGCGGGGCAGGGTGCCCGGGGGCGGGGCAAAAGTCTGCTTCAGTGTGTGGAGGAGATTCGCCGCCTGCGTCAGAGTGGCGAGGAGGAGATTCCCAAGGAGGATGCGTGAAGAAGATTCTGTGCATTGGCGTGATGTTGGCGGGGCTTTTCGGATTCTCCGCCTGGAGCGAGGAAAATCTCCGGGTCTGGTTTGACGGCACCCAGACCGGCCTCTTTGAGGTGCACGAGACCCAGAACCTCTGCCAGGGCGAGGCGGAGGGGCTCTTCCTCGGGGAGGCGCCCTCCGGAAAGGCGCTGGCCTGGCGCTTTCTCCTCCCCGCCCATGGACGCCCGAAAGACAACGTGGAACTGGTCTTCTCCCCCCAGGATTTCCTTCCTGGGGAAATCCTGATGATGGAAGCCCGGAATCTGGGGACGGAACCCCTGCGCTTCCAGGCACGCATGGCCAACTACAGCGAGGAATTCGCCTGCGGAAGCGCCTTCCGGGTGTGGGCTTCCCCCTACGCCCGGGAACTCCCCGCCGATGGAAGATGGCATCGCCTGGAATATCCCTGGGACCCCAAGACCTGGATTCCCAACGATCCGGCATTCCCCGCTCCGGTGGGCCCCCTCAACCGCCTGGATTTCATCGCCGTGGGCGTCACCGCCGGCATCCCTCTCTCCGTGGAGATCCGGCAAATCGCCACCCGGGATCCCGTGCCCTGCGTGCCCGTGCTTGCCCCCTCCTGGACCCTGCCTCGGATCCTTCAAGCCGGAGAATCCCTGGACTTCCCCGGAGGAGAGCTCTCCTTCCCAGGACGCACCCCCATGGAGAATCGCTGCCGTCTCCTCCTGCGCCCCCTGACGGCTCCCGCAGGCCAATGCCCGGTGGAATGCCCCCTGGAGGGAGTGGAGCGGACGGAAACGACGTGGCGCATCCCCCCTCAGAACATTTCCCTGACCCCCTATCTCTTTGACGGCCGATATCAGGTCTCCCTCTTCTGCGGAGAAGGGGAATGTCTCCTGGGGGAGACGGAGGTGAGGGGCGGTGTCACTCCCTCCGGGCTGGCGGAGTTCCGAAGGGGCCTGTGGAAGGGCGGTCCCATGGTCTTCCAGGGGGAGACGCCCCTGCCCATGGTGATGAAAGCCACCTTCGTCCACGGGGGCGAGCATCGGGGGCCCCGTCTCTTCTCTCGCCTGGGGGTGGAACAATTCAGCTTTGACGCCACCGCCACGGACAATACCACCATGCTCCATTGCGCCTGCGTCAACCCCGCCCCGGGAGTTTATGACTACCGGCAGCTGGATCGGCGCATCATGGAGTATCTGGCGGTGAATCCCCAGGCCTATCTCCTGCCTCGGGTCTATCTCTCCGCTCCTGTCTGGTGGCTCCAACGCCATCCCGAAGCCCAAGTGCGCCTCTCCACCCAGGATGGCCGGCTCTTCACGGCCCAATCCCACTACGGTCGCCCCCTGCCTTCCTGGGCCTCCCCACAATGGCGGGAGTATGCCGCAGATTCCCTGAAACGCCTGGTGGACCACATCGCCCAGGCTCCCTACGCCTCCCGGATCATGGGGCTTTTCCTGTGCAGCGGCGTCACCCAGGAATGGATGCAGTGGGGAGATTCCACTCCCTACATGGGGGACTATTCCCCGGCTGCCCAGGAGTCCTTCCGCCGGTGGCTTCAGGAGAAATACGGAGACGACCAGGGGTTGCGTCAAGCCTGGGGAGACCCGGAGGCCACTTTGGCCAACGTCACTCTGCCCACGCGCGCCCAGCGGGAGCAAATCCTCCCCGAAAGCCTGGATCTGCGCTCTCCCCAAAATCCCGGGGACCGAAAGTGCGTGGATCATGCCCTGTGGAATGGGGAAATGACCGCCAGCACCATCGCCCAATTGTGCCAGGCCGTGAAGGAGGCCTCCCAAGGACGAATGCTCACCGGCGCATTCTACGGCTATCTCCTGGAACTCTGCGGCTCCTCCCGCCTGGTGAACAGCGGACATCTGGGATTCGGAAAACTCCTGGAGTGCCCCGATGTGGATTTCCTCGCCGCCCCCACGGGGTACTGCTTCCGGGAACCCGGCGGCGCCGGCATCCCCTACCAAATGGCCCCCACCGCCTCCTTGAGGCTCCATGACAAGTTCTGGTGGGTGGAAATGGATGTGCGCACCGCCGCCACCAACGCTCCCCCAGGATATGCCGGCAAGGGAAGGAATGTGGCGGAAGATCTCCTCCAGCAAGACAAGGAGGCCATCCATTCCCTCTGCTCCGGATATGCCCAATGGTGGCTGGATGTGGGATATCTCAACTTCGAAGACAAAGCTCTCCAAGACCACCTGGCACGCCTCGTCTCGCTTCTGAAGGAGGGAATGCTCCAATGGGACCGCACCAGCCGTGCCCAAATCGCCATGGTCCTCCAGGAAGACGCCTACGCCTGGGGCCGCCTCCCCAATGCCATGATGGTGGACGGCACAACCTACCAACTCCCCTTTCTGGAACGCCTGGGCGCCCCCGTGGAATACTACAGCGCCCGGGATCTGGAACGCCTCCCTGAACGCATCCGACTGGTGATCCTGCCGCAATTGCTCCTGGATACCCCGAAAATCCGCCAGGCGCTGGATTCCCTCCATGCCCAGGGTAGGGTCTTCATCACCTACCACTATCCCGGTCTCCTGAAACAGGACGGGACAACCCCAGGAGAAAGGGAGAATGTGGCCGGCATCCCCCTCATGACTCTTCCCCGAAGGGAAGACAGCGTGCCTCGACGAGTCGCCGATGGATGGCTCTTCAGGCCGGAAGAGGAAGGACGCCCCTTTCAAATGAGCTATTGGACACCCCGGAAAAATGCCCTGGCCCCCGTGCCTGCGGTGAGGGAGGACCGCCTCTCTCAAAACTGCCGGGTAATCGCCCGATATCCCGACGGCACCGCCGCCGGCGCTATCCGCCGCCGAGAAGATTCCTGGGATGTCTATCTGGCACTCCCTTATGTGGACCGAGCCTTCTACGAGGCCACAGCACGCCTGGCCGGTGTCCACCGATATCTGGATACCCCGGACCAAGTTTGGGCTACCACGGAACTCCTGGGCGTCTCCGTGAACCAGGCCGGAGAACGACGTCTCCGCCTGCCACCCCCTTATCCCTGCAGCCTCCGGGACCCCATGAGCCAGGAACGCTTCCCCGTGAATCCACAAGGCGAGGCCATCGTTCCCTTCGCCCAGGGAACCACACGACTCCTGGTGCTGGAGGCGGAATCCCTATAATAGGTTGCAAAACAATAGGATAGATGTTCTAGAAATCTACCCTCCGTGGTCTTCGTGCCCCCCGTGAGCGGGGTTTCCGTGCCTTCCGTGTCTCGGCTCGAAGCGCCATATTTTTTGAGCTAGGTCAAGTTTTGTGTCGTTGCAAGGGAACATCCCCCTTCTGGCCAAGAGAGTGGAAAAGGGCAAGCGCCAGGAGGATTTTCAGGCGTTTAAGACCATGAGATGGCGGTTCGCTGGGTGGGGGTTACGCTATCGGGCGGTAGGGTGGGGGGTGGAGGGGAATCCTCTATCCCCACGCGCGTAACGCGCGCACGAGCCTCTCTTAGAGCTGAGGATTGTGCTATGATCTAGGGTTCTAGAGGTTCTAGAGGCGCCGGGGGGGGTGCGCTGCGCTTCAGCCCCGGCGCAAGGCCTGGCCTGCCACCCCTCTGGGGTTCGGCTTCTATTTTGGGTCTGCCGGGGGTTGCGGTCGGGCGTTGCCCTCCCTTCACCCCCGTCTAGCGATCCTCCCACCCCTGCCG
>JAEDMH010000093.1 GCA_016303095.1 Lentisphaeria bacterium
TTTTCACCGTCTGGCTATCCTTCCTTTCCTTTCGGCGTCGGGGGCCAGGTTTCGTTCTTGGGGCGTGGCTTTCAGGGAAAAAACTGGGCTTTTCCCAGGGAGGCGAGGTTGCAATCCTCCTTCGGAGAATTACGCTAACCCCTGATATCGAAGTCCCTGGCGTAAAATGCGCTGAGAGAATTGTTTCCCTCTTGTTTTTGCTCTTTTCTCCCCTTTTGGCATGGTCTCCCTTCCCTCCCCCGTCATCTTCTCCCTGGGGCATTTCCAGCTGCGCTGGTACGGGTTCTTTGCCGTGCTGGCCATGTTGACGGGCTACGGCGTGATGGCGATGCGTCGGAAGCGCTACGGTTTTCGATGGGAGGACTTGTCCCTTCTTTTGAACGCCAGCGTCATTTTTGGGGTGATTGGGGCGCGGCTGGAGTTTGTCCGCCGGTTTTGGGGCGAACTGTTCGCCCCGGATCTCCTGGGGGTTTTTCGGGTTTGGGAGGGAGGCCTTGTCTTCCAGGGGGGCTTTGTGGTGGCGGCCGTGGCCATTTTCTTTCTCTGCCGCAGGAAGAAATGGTCTGTGGGGCGTGTGGGGGACTTGATGGCCCCCGCCCTGCCCGCCGCCCACGCCGTAGCCCGTCTGGGCTGCCTCTTCAACGGCTGCTGCTTTGGCAAACCCTGGAGCCACTGGGGCGCCGTGCTGTACCCCGCCCGGGGCAACGACGTCCTGAATTGCCAGATTCAGCAGGGACTCCTCCTGCCCCAGGGAGAAGCGGCCCTCTCCCCCTTGCCTGTCCTCCCCGTCCAAGCCTTGGAAACCCTATGGTGTCTTCTGGTGGCGGGAGTTCTTCTGCTGGCCGAGAGGCGGGGCGTAGCCAAGGGACGACTCTTCTTCCTCTATCTCCTGGGATACTCCCTGGGACGCTTCCTGCTGGAGTTTCTCCGGGGCGACTACCACCACGCAGGACTCCTCACCCCCGCCCAGTGGACCACCGCCCTGGTGATTCTCCCCGCCACCTTGGCCGCCTTCCTCTGGACAAAGTCCCGCGAACCCTCCCCCCGCCACCAGGAGAAACCAAGACCGTGACCGCCCTCCCCCAGACCACCCTGGACATTGACGCCGCCACCGCCGGAATGCGCTTGGATCTCCTCCTGGTTTCCCGCCATCCGGAACGTTCCCGCACCGCCATTCAGCGGGCCCTGGCCGCGGGTTGCGCCACCGTGAACGGGGAGCCGGGCAAAGCGGGCCTCCGCCTAGAGGAGGGAGATCGCCTGGTCTACGCCCTTCCCCCGGAGGAGACGACCTCTCCCCTTCCCCTCCTTCCCCGGGAGCTTCCCTTGGAGATTCTCCACGAGGACGAGGCCCTGCTGGTGGTGAACAAGCCGGCGGGGCTGGTGGTGCATCCCGGCGCAGGGGAGGAGGGGGAGACCCTGGTTTCCGCCCTCCTTCACCGGGAACCGGACACCTTTGCCTCTGTCGGAGAGGACGCCATGCGCCCGGGAATTGTCCATCGACTGGACAAGGACACCTCGGGGGTGCTGGTGGTGGCCCGAACCCAGCCCGCCTGGGAAGCCCTGAAGCGCAGCTTTCTGGAGCGTCAGGTGGACAAGCTCTACCTGGCCTTCGCCCGCGGAGGATTCCGGGAGAATTTCGCCGCCATTGAGGCTCCGGTGGGGCGGGATCCCCGGCACCGTCAGCGGATGGCGGTCCTGCCCCAGGGCGGGCGGAGCGCCCTCACCAAATACCGGGTTTTGGGCGAGCTCCACGGGGTTGCCCTGTTGCAGGTGCGATTGTACACCGGGCGCACCCATCAGATTCGGGTGCATCTTTCCCACGTGGGCCATCCCGTCTTCGGGGATGCCCTGTATGGAGGGGACCAGAAGCATCCCCCTCTGTCCGCCCCCCGTCAGATGCTCCACGCCTGGAAGGTGGCCCTGCCCCATCCCCTCACCGGAGAACGGATGATCTTCACCGCCCCGCCCCCGGAGGATTTCCAGCGGAATCTGTCCCTGTTCGCCCAGCAATACAACCTGGAGGGACTGGCACAATAAAGCCTTCCTTCCGCCGTTTCTTCCCCGGGTTCTGTCTCCGCCCCATTCTCTCGTCTTCCTCTTTTCCCTCCCATGCGTTCCCCCTACACCCGCAACTCCGCCATTGCCGTCACCTGGTCCACGGCCTCCTGCCATGCCGTGCGGATCTCCGCCGAGGGCCATAGGGCCCGGGTGGTGCAAGGCTGGCGGGGGATTTTGGGAAAAGATGGCGCCTCTCTGGCGGAGCTGGTGTTGCGGGGGGTGCGGGAAGTAGGGGCGGACGAGCAGTGCTATTTGGTGGCGGGAGGCAATGGCCAGGGCTGGGGCATGGCCGACCTGGAGATGCCCCCTCTCAAGGAGGAGGAATTGCGCAACGCCTTGACCTTCGAGCTACGGAAGCAGACCCCCCTGCCGCCGGAAAAGCTGCGCTGGGGATACCGGGTGTTGCCCCGGATCTCCGGCAAAGCCACCCGGAGAATCCGCCTCTACTACGTGCGCACGGAGAATTGGAACAGCTGGCTGAAGGCCATGGACGGATTGCACCATGCGGACGCCCTCCTGCCCGCTCCCGTGGCCCTGGATCCCCTCCTGGCCGGACATAACTTCCTCCTCCCCGAGGAGGAGAACGCCGCCCCCCGCTATGCCTACCAGGATTCCCCCGCCGGACGGGTGGTTCATCCCCTCCCCCAGGAACAACACCCTGCCCTGGAGGAAATCCTCCCCCCCTCCTTCTGCCAAACCCAGGCTTTGGAAAAATATCCGGCGGAAGAACGCCCCGCCTTCGCCTCCGCCATCCTCCTGGGACTCTACGGCATGACCGAAGCCCTGGGCAACGACCACGCCACCCGCATCCCTTTGCCAGAGCGCTTCCAGGCTCGGCGCCATGTGGGCCTCAAAGTCCTGGCCGCCTGCCTCTGCGTGGTTCTCCTGGCACTCTTCGCCTACGTGACCTCCGGAACTCTCTCCGGCCATGCACGACAGCTCCGACAGCTGGACGACGCCATTCGGGCAACCGCCGCGGAGCTGGAGGCCCTCCAGGGGCAAAGCGACCCCAAGGAGGCGGAACGCACCAATCTTCTGAAGCAGGAACTCCTGGACAACGTCCCCACGGGACCGGACTTTCCCACCGTCCTGCTGGCCGTCTCCCAAATCGTTCCCGAGAGTCATTGGAGTGCCGATGCCTTCGAGTGGCGCAGCGGGAAGGTCAATTTCCGCCTCCAGGGTTCCCAGAAGCTGGAAGGATTGGCGGGGAAGCTGGAGGAGTCCCCCTATCTTGGGGATGTGACGGAGCGCCTCAGCACCATGGTGGGGGGCTCCTACAGCCAGCGTTTTGAGTTGACGGCCCGGTATGACACGCCCTTGGAGGCGCAGATTCGGAAGAACCGGGAGGAGGAGCGTCTTCAGCGGGAGCAGGAGCGTCTTCGGAAGGAGCAGGAGGCTCGTCAAGCCGACGTGGGCGAGGGGGAAGGCGCGGAGGATTGGGAGCCCATGGAGGAGGAGGAGTAGCCATGATGAAGCCCAAGACAAGACAGAATCTCCTGCTGGCCATCATGGTGGTGGTGTGCCTCCTGGTGGTGCGGCAGTATCTTCCCGTCATCCAGTTGCCCACGGCGGGCCGGGTGGCGGCCCAGGAGCGGAAGCTGAAGTCCCTCCAGGGGGATTTGATGGTGGCCCGCAAGACCCAGGAGGAGCGTCAAGCCTCCCTGCATTCCCTCCGCACTTTGGCGGATCCCTACTGGATCCCCTCCGGCCCCGCCGCCAAGGTGGATCAGGAGATTTCCGCGGAGTTCAACCGCATCACCCGTCTGGCCCAGCTGTCCAACGCCACGGGAAGCCAGAAGGTGGATGTGAACAAGGAAAAGAACGGATCCTGCCTTCAGGAAGTGATTCTTTCCGTGGATATCAAGGGCGTGTCCATGCGGGATCTCTCCCGCTTCTTCAGCCTGATGCGCTCCACCCCCGCAGGCCGTAAATTCCGCTGGGATTACTGCAAACTCCAGCCCGACAATCCCCGCACTCCCACCGCCGTCAATCTCAACGCCCGCTTCCGGGTGCTGGTGCTGAACAACGACGCCCTGGTCTTCCTGGGATTCCAGGAAAACAGCCCCGCCAAATCCGAGGCCTCCCCCAGGACCCCCAAAGCCAAAAACTGATTCGCCCCCTCTTCCCCCATGTCCGGACTCGCCTGGTTCATCCTTGATGGCTTCCTGGTCGTCGCCACTGTGGCGGGAGCCTGGAAGGCCATCACCTCCCAGCCCCCCCAGCCCCTGCCGGCCTCCCGCCTGGAAGCCGCCCCCCACGGGGAGAAGGCGGCCCGGGAGGCCAAGGTCGTTTCTCTCCTCCCCGCCCCTCCGGAGGAAGCTTTGCCCGCCAAGGCCTCCCTGGAGGAGTTGTGGCGCAAGACCCTTTTCCTGCCGGGGCGCCAGGAGAGCGAGCCCGAGGAGCAGGAGGCCCTGGCCCAAGGGGCCATTGCAGCGGCCATGGACAAGAATTTCGAGTTCGAATTGGTGGGCATTGCCCAGATCACGCCCTTGGACAAGCCGCCTGTGCCGGTGGCCGTGCTTCGGGGGCGTCAATCGGGGGGAGCGAGCGGGGGGGGGCGGGCCAGCCGGAATGCCGGGAATCGCCGCGCCCCTGGCGGGCGGCAGGAAACCCAGGAGCCTCCCGTTCCCGCCGCCTTGCCCAAACCCACGAAGCTGCTCTTCCGGGAGGGAGAGCCCATCAATGACACCGGCTATCTGCTGAAGGCCATCTATCCTGAGAAGAAGATGGTGGAGGTGGTTCGGGGAAGCCAGACCATCCAGCTCCGCATCAACTACGCCGGCGCCGAGGCGACCCAGCGCCGGGAAGCCCTGGTGGAGGCCAATGCCAAGAAACGCCAGGAGCAGGAGCGCCAGAACTCCATCCGCCAGAAGCAGGCGGAAGAAGAGCGCAAGCAACAGGCCGAACAAAAGGAACGGGATGCTGCCAATCCCGGCCAGCCGCCTCCCCCGCCGGGAGAAAGCACCCAGGAGGCTCCCAGACCCGCCCAGCTCCCCGCCCCCACTCCCCTGCCCGCCAACAACGCTCCCCAGGATGAACGAGCCCAGCAGATCCGGCAGCAGGTGGAGCAAAACGCCCAGCAGCAAACACCTCAGAGCACCCCGCGGACGCCCCGACGCTCGGTACGCCCCGGCAACACCAACCGCTAGAGGCGCCTTCCCTCCCCTTTGACCGACAAGGCCCCCGCCCCACACACACCATGAACCTCTCTCCCTCCCTCTGCCTCCGGAATCTCCTTCTGGGCACCATGGTGCTCTTCGTCTCCTGCACCACCCCCAAGGCCAAATCCCCCCGATTGGCCACGGGCGAAAAACGCCCCCTCCCCTTTGCGGACTCCTCCCTCACCCACGTGGCCTCCACCCTGGACGTGTCCCCCATCCATGTGGAAGAGACCACGGAGCAGGATCAGGAGGAGGGCCTGCAGCGGGAGGGCAGTCTGCCGGGGCGCAGTGGACAATCGGCGGCCAACACCCCCACGCCCTATCCTGACAACCTCCTGAAGGGGCTGCCGGATCCCTCCACCAAGGTGAGCGTGGTGCTGGCCTTCAATGCGGCGGATCTCGCCGAAGTGGTGGCCTCCTTTGCCAGCCCCGACCTGCTGAACTTCAGCTACCTCATGGATCCCGCCGTCAAGGGGGCCGTCACCCTCTCGGTGGAAACCACCATGACGGCGGCGGAGGCCTGGGCCACCTTCGAGCACATCCTCTGGCTCTCCGGCGCCTACGCCTCCATGAACAACGGATTCCTCCACATCCTCCCCTTCGAGAAGATGCCCCAGGAACGCCGGCTCTTCGCCACGGAACGCCAGCCCAACGTGGTGGTGGAATTCCTCCCCATCCGCTACAAAAAGAGCGGCGAGGTGGCCAATCTCCTGAAACCCTTCATGACGGAAGGCGCCTCCGCCACCGACCTGGCTGACGCCAACACCCTGGTGGTGGTGGAAGCCCCCGCCAACATGGACAAGATCCGGGAACTGGTCAACCAGCTGGACGCCAAGGGAGAACGGGAATGGCCCTGCAGCACCTTCCCCTGCCGACAGGTGGATGCCGATTCCCTTGCCGCCGAGCTGAATGTCCTTCTCCCCGTGCTGGGATATCCCGTGGCCACCGCCGCAGGCGCCTCCGGCGGAGCCATCAAAGTGGCTCCCCTGCCCCGCCTCGGATGCCTGGTGGTCTCCGCCGCCCTGCCGGAAGTGGTGGAGGAAGTGGGCCGCTGGATCCGGGCCCTGGACCGCAGCGACCGCATGGACCAGGAGGAAATCTACTTCTACAATGTGACCCAGACCACGGTGCGACGCCTCTCCGAGGCCATGTCCACCTTCTTCAACACCGACATCGTCATCAGCAGCTCCGATTCCTCCAACTCCTCCCGCACAACCAGCGCCTCCCGCACCTCCTCCGCCAGCAGTCTGAACAGCACCACCACCTCCTCCACCACCTCCGCCAGCACACGGAACACCACCAGCACCAGCAACCGAACCACCGCCAGCCGCACCACCGGAAACAAGGACCAGGACAGCGCCAAAAAGGCCAATCTCTCCCTCTTCGACACGCCCGTCACCGTCTTCGCCGACGAAGAGAGCAACCGACTCACCATCAAGACCACCCCCCGCACCTGGTCCCTCATTCAAGCCTTCCTGACCCGGCATGATGTGCCCTCCCGCCAGGTCTCCATCCGGGCCATCATCGCCGATGTTACCCTGGACAAATCCACGGAATTCGGCATCAGCTACGCCGCCACCCAGCTGTTGAAGAAGGGGAATTGGAATGCCTCCGGCGGTTGGGCCGGCAGCGGCGCCCTGGGAGATCTTCTGGGAGGCACCGACGAGGCCATCACCGGAGCCCTCAGCTCCTGGGAGTCCAACGGCCTTGGCCTCATCCTCCACAAGGCCAAGGATCCCCTGGCCCTCATCACCGCCGTGGCCGGCGAGGGACGCACCAAAATCCTCTCCGAACCCCAGCTGGTGGTGGTCTCCGGGCAGGAAGCCAAGTTCCAGGCCGGCGAGCAGATCGCCGTCCCCACCCAGTCCACCAGCTACACCAGCTCCAGCGGCAACACCTCCACCAACTACGAATACAAGGACATTGGCGTCATCATGACGGTGACCCCCAGCATCACCGCCGGCAACGAGGTCCGCCTGGAAATCGAGCAGGAGGTCACCGCCCTTCTGGCCAACAGCACCAACACCAACAACACCAGCGCCCCCAATTTCTCCAAGAAGGACATCTCCACGGTGATGACGGTGGAGGACAATACCACCATCCTCATGGGCGGCATGGTCCAGAACAAGGAGACCATCACCAAAAGCGGCATTCCCTTCCTCCGGGACATCCCCTATCTGGGAGCCCTCTTCGGCTACGACAATCGCCAAAATGTCCGCACCGAAGTGCTGGTGCTCATCACGGTGAACGTCATCGACAACGGCAACTTCCAGGAGGAATTGATCCGACGCTACAAGGCCTCCCTGGAGGAAATCGCCAAACGGCAGGACGAAGAGTCATTCTAACCCCCTCTTCCCCACCCCCATGCCCGAATCCCCCCACACCTTCTCCCCCCTCCAGGGACCGGCCTTGGAGGAAAAAATCCGGGAGCTGCTGGCCCAGCAACTGAAGATCGCCGACCCCGGAACTCTCCTGGCCGGCACCACCCGACAGGACCAGGCCCTCCTGGAGGAAGGACGGCTGGACGACCAGGCCCTTCTCCAAATCTACGCCCAGGCCACCGGTCTTCCCGTCCTGGACGAGGAAGAGGGGAGGGACATCCCCTTCTGCCCTGAGGTGACCTACGATTTCCTGTCCGCCGAACTCTGCCTCCCCCTGATGTGGACGGCGGATCAGGCCCTCCTGGCCGTGGCCTCCCCCTATCGCCTGGGCTGGCTGGACCAACTCTGGCGCAATCTCTACCAGGTGGAGCCCCAGTTCGTCCTCACCCGCCGCTCTTTTGTGGAGCGCTACCTCTCCTCCGTCTATGACCGCCCGGAGGAACCCCTGGCCGGACTGGACAGCGATTCCGAACAGGCCCTCCGGGATCTGGCCAGGGAAGCCCCCATCGTCCGCCTGGTGAACGACATCTTCACCCGGGCCCAGGAGACGGGGACCAGCGACATCCACGTGGAGCCCAACGAAAAGGATGTGCAAGTGCGTTTCCGCATCGACGGCATGCTCCAGACAGTGCTGCGCCCCCCCATCTCCCAGTTTCCCGCCATCGCCTCCCGCATCAAGCTGCTCAGCGGCATGAACATTGCGGAGCGACGTCTGCCCCAGGACGGACGCATCGAGCTCAACAGCGGCGGACGCAACGCCCTGGATGTGCGCGTCTCCACCATTCCCACCATGCACGGGGAATCCATCGTGCTGCGTCTGTTGCAGAAGGATTCCGCCGTCTTCGAGTTGGAGAAGGTGGGATTATTGCCGGACACCATGGAGCAGCTGCGGCAGATCTTCACCATGCCCCATGGCATGATCCTCATTGTGGGCCCCACGGGAAGCGGCAAGACCACCACCCTGTACTGCATCATGAAGCAGCTCAATGCGGACTACCGGAAGATCATCACCATTGAGGATCCGGTGGAATACCAGCTGGAGGGCCTGCAGCAGATTCAGGTGAAGGCCTCCATCGGTCTGACTTTCGCCAGCGGCCTGCGGGCCATCGTCCGACAGGATCCGGACGTGGTGCTGGTGGGAGAGATCCGCGACCGGGAGACCGCCGAAATTGCCATTCACGCTTCTCTCACAGGGCACCTGGTGCTCTCCACCCTGCACACCAACGACGCCGCAGGCGCCATCTCCCGCCTGGTGGAGATGGGCGTGGAAGGCTTCCTCATCTCCTCCGCCCTCCTGGCGGTGGCCTCCCAGCGTCTGGTGCGCCGAATCTGCCCGGAATGCGGGGGAAAAGGATTCCTGGGTGAGCCCACTCCCCAGGATCCCCGGGGAAAGCGCTGCCGCACCTGCATGGGTTCCGGATACCGGGGACGCATCGCCATCTTCGAGCTCATGCGCATCAACGACGCTCTCCGAGAGGCCATCAACACCCACCAGGATACCTCCGTGCTGAACCAAATCGCCAAGAAACACGGCATGAGAAGCCTGCGAGAGGACGGCATGCTGAAGGTCCAAAAGGGACTCACCACGGAATCCGAGGTCATGCGGGTCTGCCAGCTGGATCTGGGAGACTTGTAAAAACTCACCCCCCCC
>JAEDMH010000094.1 GCA_016303095.1 Lentisphaeria bacterium
CCCCCGGGAGCGGGAACCCCTGGGGGCACAGGATGTATTCCAGGAAAGATTGCCGTCACCTCCCCCCCACGAATCTGTTTATCCTTATCCTTCGGGCCAGCGTCCGGCCTGGGCCAGGGCGGCGTTGGCGAAGCGTCCATCCAGGGTTTTCTCCTCCCCCAGCCATGGGGGGCGAACGAAGGGGAAATCCTCCCGGGGGACCTCCAATTCCGCGGTGAAATGTCCTTCCAGGGGGCCGTGGTAGGCATCGATTTCCCATTGGCATCCCGGTTCTGCCGCAGGCACAAAATACCGGGTTTTGGCCACCATGCGGTTTTGGCAGAAGAGAGCCAGCAGTTCCCGGGCGTCCTCCACGGGAATGGGATATTCGAACTCCCGGCGGCTCATTCCCTGGGCCTTCCCCTTCAAGTTCAGGTTGGCCTGTTCTCCTATGATGCGCACCCGAAAGGAGCCTCCTCCCGCCATAGGAAAATACCCCTGGAGAATCTCCACGCTCCTCCGGGCCTGGCTCCGCCAGGAATCATCCTTCACCAGAAACTTCCTCTCCCGCTCCACCGTCGCCATGGGGCAATTCTCCCTGCCGTCCCGGATTCCAGCAGTTCCAGGGAACGTGCTATATTTTGGGCCACTGACACCCGTGCATGAAGCCCCTGCTGGAAACCTGTCCCGCCCCAGGGCGGGAGCGAAGGGGGCATGACGGGATACTGTAGCACACCACGCCATGCCCTCCCCCAAACGCATCCTCGTCACCGGCGGCGCCGGATTTTTGGGTTCCCATTTGACGGAAGCCCTGCTGAAGGAGGGGCACGCCGTCTTTGTGGTGGACAATCTGTGGACCGGACGAAAGGAGAATCTGGAGCCCCTCCGGAAAGAATATGGGGAGAGGCTCACCTTCCTTTGCCAGGATGTGCGGGAGATGGACTTTTGCCAGGAGGTGCAGGAGATTTACAATCTGGCCTGTCCCGCCTCCCCTCCCGCCTACCAGCAGGATCCCCTGGCCACCACTCTGACCTGCGTCCAAGGGGCGCTGAAGGTGCTGGAGCTGGCGGATCGCTGGCATGCCCGGGTTCTTCAGGCCTCCACCAGCGAAGTCTACGGCGACGCCCTCCAGCACCCCCAGAACGAGGAATACTGGGGCAATGTGAATCCCCACGGCCCCCGCTCCTGCTATGACGAGGGAAAGCGGGTGGCGGAAAGTCTCTTCTTCGACTATCGGCGCACCCGGGGCACCGCCATCAAGGTGGCCAGAATCTTCAACAGCTACGGCCCTCAGATGGATCCCCAGGACGGGCGGGTGGTCTCCAACTTCATCCTCCAGGCCCTCCGTCAGGAACCCATCACCCTCTATGGAGACGGCTCCCAGACCCGCTCCTTCTGCTATTGCCAGGACACCATCCGAGGGCTGATGGCCCTCATGGCCACGCCGGAGGAGTTCACGGGGCCCGTGAACATCGGCAATCCCGGGGAATACACCATCCGGGAGCTGGCGGAGAAGATCCTGGCCCTGACCGGCAGCGCCAGCCCCCTGGTCTATCGTCCCCTGCCCGTGGACGATCCCAAGAAGCGCCGGCCCGACATTTCCCTGGCCCGCCAGGCTCTCCCATGGGAACCTCGTCTTTCCCTGGACCAGGGGCTTCCCCCCACTGTGCATTACTTTCAATCCCTCCTGTCCAACTCTCCTTGCCCCACCCCATGAAACAGCTTGCCGCCCAACTGTATACCGTCCGCGACTTCACCAAGACCGCCAAGGACTTCGCCAAAACCTGCCAGAAAATCCGCAAGATGGGATACGAGGGGGTGCAGCTTTCGGCGGTAGGCCCCATTCCTCCCCAGGAGATCCAGAAGATTTTGGAAGGAGAGGGCTTGGCCTGCGTCGCCACCCACGTGAGCCTGGATCGCATCGAGAAGGAGACCCAGGCGGTCATCGAGGAGCATCTCCTCTGGAACTGCCCCCACATCGCCATCGGCGGCTTCTTCCCCGGGGAAACGGAGGAGAGCAAGGCCAAGACCTGGAAGGATTTCTCCCTGCGCTTCTCCAAGATCGCCAAGGTTCTGGCCAAGGCCGGCCTCGTCCTGGGATACCACAACCACTTCCATGAGTTCATCCAGACCTCCGACGGGCTGACGGGATACGAGCACTTGATCCGGGAGCTGGATCCCGCCAACACCTGGTTCGAGGTGGACACTTACTGGGTGGCCGCCGCCGGCAAATCCCCCGCCACCCTCCTGCGCCGCCTGGCCCATCGCGTCCCCTGCCTCCACCTGAAAGACGCCAAGATTGTCCGGCAGAAGGAGGGATTCGCCCCCCAGCATCTGATCACCGAGGTGGGTGACGGCAACCTGGACTGGCCCGAAATCCTGGATGCCGCCCAATACGCCGGCGTCCAATGGTATATCGTGGAACGGGACAATGGCGAGCTGGAACCCTTCCGCAGCCTGGAACGCTCCTTCCATAACCTCCGCTTCACCATGGGCCTCTAGCCTGCCTCTCCCATGACCCGACTCCTCTTCTGCGGAGCCGGCAAGATGGCCACCGCCATCGCCGCCGGCGCCATCGCCCACCACCTCCTTTCCCCCGAAGAGGTGGCCGCCTTCGACCCTGCCCCCCAGGCGCGGGAAGCCTTCGCCCAGGCCACGGGATGCCCCTCGGTGCATCCCCAGGCAACCCCGGAGCTCATGGCTTGGGCGGATGTCCTGGTGCTGGCGGTCAAGCCCCAAAGCGCACCGGAAGCCTTTGCCGCCCTCCCTCCTCCGAAACCCGGCGCCCTGATCCTCTCCATCTGCGCAGGACTCTCCCTGGCCAAATTGCGCCAGTGGTTCGGGGATGTGCGCATGGTGCGGGTCATGCCCAACACTCCCCTCATGGCGGGAGCGGGCGCCAGTGCCTACGCCCTCTCCCGTCCGGAGGACGAGGAAGCCGACGCCTTCGCCGCCCGGCTGCTGGGCGCCCTGGGCAAGGCCTGGCGTGTCCCGGAAGAGCAGCTGGATGCGGTCACGGCCTTGTCTGGCTCCGGTCCGGCCTACTTCTTCGCCTTCATTGAGGCCTTGCGGCAAGGGGGCGAGACCCTGGGGCTTCCGGGAGAGCTGGCCCAGGAGCTGGCCATTCAGACCATGGCCGGGGCCACGGCCATGCTCCAGCAGGGCAAGGGCACCCCGGAAGAGCTGCGCATTGCCGTGACCTCCAAGGGAGGCACCACCGCCGCCGCCCTGAAGGTCATGGAAGACCAGGGCTTCCCTCGTATGGTTCAGGATCTCCTGCGGGCCGCCCGGGATCGCTCCCAGGAACTGGGACGCTGACTCTCCTCCCCTTCCCTCCCCCACTCCCTCCCTCTCCTCCACCTCTATGCGCATCCTGGTCACCGGCGGCGCCGGCTTCATCGGTTCCCATCTCTGCCAAGCCCTGCTGGAACAGGGACACCAGGTGGAGGTCCTGGACGACCTCTCCACCGGCTCCCTGGAGAATCTGGAGGGCCTCCAGGGCGGGCGCAACCTCTCCCTCCATGTGGGCTCCGTCAACGACGCCGCCCTGGTGGAGCGTCTGGTCTCCCGGGCGCAATACGTCTATCATCTGGCCAGTGCCGTGGGAGTGCGCCTGATCATCGACCAGCCTGTCCGCACCATCGAGAGCATTGTGGGAGGCACTACCGTGGTTCTGGAAGCCTGCCACCGCCATGGCACCCCCTTCCTTCTCACCAGCACCTCCGAGGTCTACGGCAAGGGCTCCCGGGTTCCCTTCTGCGAGGAGGATGACACGGTGATGGGGCCCACCTCCACCCGACGGTGGAGCTATGCCTGCGCCAAGGCCCTGGATGAATTTCTGGCCCTGGCCTACTGGGTGGAAAGCCGCCTTCCCGTGACGGTGGTGCGGCTCTTCAACACGGTGGGTCCCCGGCAAACCGGCCAATACGGGATGGTGATTCCCAATCTGGTGGAGCAGGCTCTCCGGGGACTCCCTGTGACCGTCTACGGAGACGGCACCCAGACCCGGTGCTTCACCCATGTGGCCGACATCGTGGACGCCCTCCTGGCCATCCCCCACCATCCCGAAACCCGGGGACAGGTCATCAATCTGGGCAACGACCAGGAAATCTCCATCCTCCAGCTGGCCCGGGAAATCCTGAAGGCCACGGGCTCCTCCTCGCCCTTGGAAATCATCCCCTACGAAAAGGCCTACGGCCCCGGCTTCGAGGATATGCACCGCCGGGTCCCCTCCCTGGAAAAGGCCGCCCGGCTGCTGGGCTATCATCCCCGCCATGGATTGCCGGAGATTCTCCGGGACGTGGTGGAGGAAAAGCGGCGCAAGCTGTCCCGCTGATCCCCGGCCATGCTGCGTCTCTACCGCCAGCAGATTCTTCCCGGACTCTCCTTCGAGTGCGCCGTCCCCGAGGAGGAAGGCTATTCTCCGGGGACCCTGGTGGTCCTGCAATGCGAGCGTTTCCTGGAATTGGGGCGGCTGCAGGCTCCCTGCCCCTGCCCCCCCGTGGAGGACCTCTCCCTCTGGGAGCAGCAGCGTTCCCAGCGAGGCGCCCGGCGCATGGAGGGAACGAGGATTCCTTTGGTTCTTCGGAGGGCCACAGAGGAGGATCGGCGCAAGCGGGAGGAGAACCGGCTCCTGGCCCGGGACATGACCCCTTTGGTGGAAACCAAACTACGGGAATGCCACTTGGAGCGCCTGCGCCTCACCACCCTCCATCTCACCTTGGACCAGAAGTATCTGGTCTGCCTTTACACAGCGGAAGGACGGGTGGACTTCCGAAGTTTCCTCCACAGCATGGCCGCCGCCATCCCCCAGCGGCTGGAGATGCGTCAAATCGGCCCCCGGGAAGAAGCCGCCCTCCTGGGGGGGCTGGGCATCTGCGGACGCCCCCTCTGCTGCCATAGCTTCCTCTCCCTCATGCTCCCCCCCGCCCAGGGCAACGGCCCCTGGCGCTCCTCCTCCAAGCTGGGCCTGTGCAACCAAACGCGCTGCTGTCTCCACTTTGCCTCTCCCGACGCCCCCAAGCTTCCCCTGCGCTCCCCCCACATGCCAGAGGAGAAGACACCGTGACGCCTACCCCCTCCTCCCATCCCGCCCCCGGCGCCCCCGCCCTCCTGCTCCGCCTCCTGTGGTGCCTCCTGGTCCTCCTTCTCCCCTTCCGGTGGAACTACGCCACCGGCTACCAGGAGATGGCCACCTATCCCATGGATCTCTGGCAGTGGCTCTTCTTCACCTTCCAGCCCCAATTTCTCCTCACGGTCCTGGCCGGAGGCCTGCTGCTGGCCAGCCTGGCCATCCATCGCCGCCTTCCTCTCCGCTCCCCCTCCCTGGCCATCCCCCTCCTGACCCTCCTCCCTCTCCTGGCAGGCCTGGCAGGATGCCACCACACCACGGAGACCGCCTACGCCCTCCGCTGGTTCTGGCACTTCTACACCATCTCCCTGGTGGCCTGGGGAGTCTGGTGGACCGCCCAGCAGGATCCCCAACTCCTCCCCTGGCTGGGATTCTCCCTGGCCCTGGGAGGACTCCTGGCCGCCTTCCAAGGTTGGACCCAGCATTTCGGAGGACTGGAGGAGACCCTTCGCCTCCAGCAGGAATACGCCCGGAGCACCGGACGCCCCCTCACGGAACTCATGGAGGCCAAAATGCGACAGACCCGCTCCCTGGGCTCCTTCGGCGACCCCAACGCCTACGGCGCCCAACTCCTGCTGTCCTGCCCCTTCCTCCTCTGGGCAAGCCTTAAGCTCAGCCAACGATGCGCCTCCCCCAAAACCGCCGCCGCCATTCTCGGAGGCGCCGCCTTCCTGCTCTCCGGGGGCGCCCTGCTCTTCAGCGGAAGCCGAGGCGCCATGCTGGGAGCCTTGGCGGGCGCCTTCCTGGCCGCCCTGGCCGCCTGGGGAAATAAACTCTCCCGCCGGAGCCTCCTGATTCTCCTTCTGGCCGCCATTCTGGCGGGCGGCGGCATGACCATTCTTCTTAACCATCTATCCCACAGAAAGATGGAGACCGTCACCGTCCGCCTGGAATACTACCGCACCGCCTGGCAAATCTTCCAACGCCATCCCTGGACCGGCGCCGGGCTAGGGGAGTTCTTTCCCTGGCACCTTCGCCTGAAGGGATGGGAAGGGGACGAGGCACGGGACGCCCATTCCCTCTTTTTTGCCCAGCTGGCCCAATGCGGACTTCCCGGCGCCGCCGAATCCCTTCTCCGCCTCCTGGCTCCCCTCCTTCTGACCCTGTGGCTTCTCCGGCGACGCTCCGCCCCTCTCCCGGGGCTAGCCATCGCCGCCCTGGCCGCCTGGGGAGCTTGGACAGCCCATGCCATGGTTCAATTCAACGACATGGTGGTCTCCTCCGCCACCCTGGCGGGCTTCCTGGGATTGCTGGCCTTCTCCCCTCCCCCCAAGAATTCCGCCCCTCCCATCCCCCGTTTCCTCCCCTGGGCCTTGCTCCTCCTGGGGCTTTTCGCCCTGACCAGCCTGGGACAGGCGCCAGGGGAGAAGGCCTTCCAAGTGGCGGAGGATTCCCTCACCCAGCCGGGCATGCCCTACGCCTCCCAAAAGGCACGGCTGGAAGAGGCCATCCGACGCTCCCCCCGACTTCCCGCCCCGGCCCAATCCCTGGCGGATCTCGCTCTCTCCCACCAGGATTTCCCCACCGCCCGCCAGGCCCTGGCACGCCTGCAAGCCGCCAGCCCCCACCGCTCCTCCACCGCCTACCGACAGTGGCGCCTCGCCCTGCTGGAAGGAAATCTCCCTGAGGCAGAAGAACACCTCCGACAATGGCATCTCTGGAACCCCACCAGCTTGCGCTGGTGGCTCCGATACGCCCTACAAGAGAAAGGCGTGCCCCTCTCTCCCGCCCAATGGACACGCCTCCTCAGCCTCCCCCTGGAAAAAAAACACGTCACCGAAGGGGAAATCCTCGTGGAAATCACCCTCTCCCGCCCTGCCACACGACAGCAGGATGCCCTCCTTCTTGCCCCCCTGGAGGAAGGCATTGTGGAATCCCTCTCCCACCGCACCCTGAAATTCCAGTGCAGAACCCCATGAGCCAAGGATTCGCCATCGTTCTCTCCGGCCCCAGCGGCGCCGGAAAATCCACCCTCTTCCATCGCCTCAAAGAGGATTTCCCCCAACTGCTCTTCTCCATCTCCTGCACCACGCGCCCCCCACGCCCGGGAGAAAAGGACGGGGTGGACTACCATTTCTATTCCCAGGAACTCTTCCACCACGGCATCCAACGGGGAGATTTCCTGGAATACGCCAATGTCCACGGAAACTTCTACGGCACCCCGAAGGCCCCCCTCCTGAACGCCATCCAAAAGGGGAGAATCATGGTGCTGGACATCGATGTCCAGGGCGCCCGCCAAATGCGCACCCTCCTCCCTCCCGATTTCCTCCAGGATCATATGGAATTCGTCTTCGTGGCTCCCCCCTCCCTGGAAATCCTGGAGGAACGCCTGCGAAAGCGAGGCACGGAAACCCCGGAATCCCTGAAACGACGCCTGGAAAACGCCCGAAAAGAGCTGGAAGCCTGGCCAGAATACCAATACCTGGTGGTCAATGACCAATTGGACAAGGCCGCCAATGAACTGAAGGCCATCCTCCTTGCCGCCACCTGCAAAACCCAACGACGCACCTGGCCAACCACACCCTGACTGCACCACTAGGAAAAAGATCCCCCGCGCCAACATGGAAACCACAAGGGGGGAAACAGGAAGCCCACGGAGGCTGGTCCATGCCCCCAAAGACCAGCCGGATGGCTTGAATTCCCATAGAGAAAAGCGTTCAAGTTCATAAAAGCAACTATGACAAAAATAGACAATTCTACCCCCCCCCCCAGCAGAATGACAACGTCGCTCAGAGGGGAAACCCGCGGCAGGTGTGGCCGGATGTGTTGCGAACCCTTTCCGCCTTTGCGGTGATCCTTCTTCATTCCTCTTCCGCGGGGTTTTATGGTCGTTTTTCCCCTAATACCACGGAGTTCCAGGCCTGCAATTTCTATAATGCGATTGTCCGATTCGCCGTCCCCGTCTTTGTCATGATTTCCGGGATGTTTCTCCTTGCCCCTCAAAAGGAGTATCCCATCGGAAAATTATTTGGCTCCAAAATCCTTCGTCTGGCGACCGCTTTTTTCTTTTGGTCGACCTTTTATGCCGTGATTGAGCAGTTTCATATGCATCATTCCATCGAAGGGAAAGAACTCATGTTCAGTATTCTCGATGGTCCCTTTCACTTATGGTTCCTATTTATGATGATAGGTTTGTATATAGCAACCCCCATTTTGAGGGAGATTGCCAAAAATGAGAAAATATGCCTCTATTTCATCGTGATTTCCTTTTGCTATGTTTTTCTTGTCAATGCCATCCAAAAAGCGGGCAATCCCGGCAAACTCATCGCCCATACCATAGGAAGACTTGATCTTCAATTGGTCGCGGGATATTCTACATATTTTCTCTTGGGACATTGGCTTTCCACCCACCCCTTGAAAGAATCCCATCGGAAAATCGTCTATGCCCTGGCTCTCTTCTCTATCGCCGGCACGATTCTCTACAATGGCATTTATTCTGTGCATCAAGGAGCCCCAGGGGAGTGGGTCTTCGGAAATCTTCTCCCCAATACCCTGTTCTCCGCCGTGGGACTTTTCCTATTTTGTCAAAGTTTTTTCTCCAAGGTGAATTTCACCACAACCCAACGGAAATGGATTTCCCTCACGGCCAAATTGAGTTTTGGCATCTATCTCGTTCATATGTTTTTCCTTGGACATCTCCGTCTTATTGGCCTGCCGGATTTCTTCATTCATCCACTGTTTTCCATTCCGATTTCTTCCTGCCTCACTTTCTTGATGAGTTTTTGTCTTGTCTATGTCTTGGAAAAAATCCCTGTCCTGAGAAAATATGTCATCTAATCGAGGCAAGAACAAACGGGGAAAGAAAAGGGAAATTCCTTCCTTTCCAAGATTTCCACTCCTCCCCCAAAAAAACGGGATCTAGAAATCTAGAAATCTAGAAATCTAGAAATCTAGAAATCTAGAAATCTAG
>JAEDMH010000095.1 GCA_016303095.1 Lentisphaeria bacterium
CTTCGTGCGCGCCGTAGGCGCTTCTGTGCCCTCCGTGTTTTCCTTCCCTGTCCTCCGTGTGCCCCGCAGGGTCTCTCCGTGTTTGAGCGGGGGGGTATATTTTGAGGCTCGGCGAAACCACGACCCCTCTTTTCCCCTTTCATGACGGATACCCCGAAAAACTCCTCTTCTGTGGGAGAGCTGACTCCAGGCATGCGGCAATACATGGAGGCGAAGCGCTCCCTTCCCAAGGACACGCTTCTCATGTTCCGCATGGGGGATTTCTATGAGATGTTCTTTGAGGACGCCAAGATTGCGGCGGGGCTGATGAATGTGGTGTTGACCAGCCGGGCGGGGGCGCCCCTGTGCGGCGTCCCCTACAAGGCGGTGCGCCTCTACGTGCCCAAGCTTCTGGCGGCGGGATACAAGGTGGCTCTGGCGGACCAAATGGAGGACGCCAAGCAGGCCAAGGGATTGGTGCGGCGGGACATCACCGAGGTGATCTCCCCGGGCACGGTGATGGAGGACTCCCTCCTGGACGACCGGCGCAGCAACTATCTGGCCGCCCTGCTGCCTGCCTCCCGGGGAGGAATCTGGGGGCTGGCCTCCTTGGAGCTCTCCACCGGCGAATTCCGGGTGGCGGAACTCACGCCCGATGAACTGGAGGCGGAGCTGACCCGCCTGAATCCCGCCGAGGTCCTGGCTCCCGCCACCACCCTGGAACAATGGGAAAAAACCGGCTTCCCCTCCCAACTTCCCCACCATCTCTCCTGGACCACCCTGGAGGATTGGCACTTCGACATCCCCCTGGCCACTCAGGAACTCCAACGACATTTCCGGGTGGCCTCCCTGGACGGCTTTGGCTGCCGGGGCATGGAGGTGGCCCTGGGGGCCGCGGGGGCCGTCCTCTCCTACGCCTGCCAGAATCTCCGGAAGGACGCCTCCAACATCACCTCCCTCACCGCCTACCAGCCCGGAGAATGCCTCATTCTAGACCGGATTTCCCAGCGAAATCTGGAGTTGGTGGATCCCCTCTTCACCGGCGAAAAGAACAACACCCTCCTTTCCGTGCTGGATGAAACCGTCACCCCCATGGGGGCCCGTCTCCTTCGGGAGTGGATGCTCCGTCCCCTGCGGAGCCGTCCGGAGATTCTCCGGCGTCAGGAGGCGGTGGCCAACCTGGTGGAGAAGCCCTTGCTGCTGGGAGAACTCCGGGAGGCCCTCACCGCCATCCGGGATTTGGAGCGCACCGTCACCCGTCTGGCCGTGGGCTCCAACGCCACCGCCCGGGATCTGGTGGCCCTCCGCAACGGCCTGGAAATGCTCCCCGGCCTGAAGACCCTTCTCCGGGACGCCAATGCCCCCCTCCTCCGGGAACGGGAGGAGGAGATGGAGGAACTGCCCCAGCTGGCTGGCTTGATCCGACGGGCCGTGGTGGAGGAACCCCCCGCCACTATCCACGACGGCGGCATCTTCCAATCAGGATATCACCAGGAGCTGGATCTGCTCCGGCGGGCCTCCTCCGAGGGAAAGGACTGGATCGCCCAATACCAGCTCCAGGAACAGCAGCGCACCGGCATCAAATCCCTCAAAGTCCGCTTCAACAAGGTCTTCGGATACTTCATCGAAGTCTCCAAAAGCTTCCTGGACCAGGTGCCCCAGGAGTATCTCCGCAAGCAGACCATCGTCAACGGCGAACGCTTCATCACCCCGGAACTGAAGGAGATCGAGGACAAGGTCCTGGGGGCCGACGAAAAGTCCCGCGCCCTGGAATACGAACTCTTCCAGGAAATGCGCCAGAAGGTCTGCCAGGCGCTGCCGGCCATCCAGAAGAGCGCCCGGGCCATCGCCCAGGTGGACTGCCTGGAGAGCTTGGCCCAGGTGGCCACCCAATACCAATATGTCCGCCCGGAGATTCTGGAGGAGCCGGTGCTGGACATTCGGGAGGGACGACATCCCGTCCTGGACGCCCGGATGACCGACACCGCCTTCGTGCCCAACGACTGCCAGCTGGATGCCCACGACGGCCAGATCGCCCTCATCACCGGCCCCAACATGGCGGGAAAATCCACCTACATCCGCCAGGTGGCCCTCCTGGTTCTCATGGCCCAAATGGGCTCCTTCCTGCCGGCCAAAAGCGCCAAAGTGGGCCTGGCCGACCGCATCTTCACCCGGGTGGGGGCCGCCGACGACCTCTCCCGGGGACAATCCACCTTCATGGTGGAGATGGTGGAGACCGCCAACATCCTCAACCACGCCACCCCCAACAGCCTGGTGATCCTGGATGAAATCGGCCGGGGCACCTCCACCTTCGACGGACTCTCCCTGGCCTGGGCCATCGCGGAATATCTCCACGACACCCCCGCCGCCAAGGCCCGCACGCTCTTCGCCACCCACTACCACGAGCTCACGGATCTGGCCCTCACCAAGAAGGGGCTGCGCAACTACACGGTTCTGGTGCGGGAGCAGGGGGAGGAGATTCTCTTTCTCCGGAAGATTGTCCCCGGCATTGCGGACCGCAGCTACGGCATTCATGTGGCCCGGCTGGCGGGCATTCCCAAGCCCATTCTGAAACGGGCTCAGCAAGTCCTGGAAAATCTGGAATCCAACGAGTTCGACGAAAACGACCGCACCCGCCCCAAGCTGGCCGAAACCAAGCGCAAGGGCAAACGCTCCCCCGCCGACAACCCCCATCAGCTTACCCTGGATTTCCACTAGGCGATTCCCTTCCCCCATGCTCCTCCTCTACAATCTCCTCTTCCCCCTCCTCCTTCTCCTCTATCTCCCCTTCTACGCCGTCCATATCCTCCGCCGAGGTGGCCTGACCCGGGATTTCTGGGAGCGCTTCGGCATCTTCCCCCGGGAGGTGAAGGAGCGCCTCCGGGCCCTGAAGTCCCCGGTGTGGGTCCATGCGGTCTCCGTGGGGGAGTGCGTGGAGGCCATCTCCTTCATCCGCCGCTGGCAGGAGCGCCATCCCCAGGAGGAGTTCGTCCTCTCCTGCGGCACCTCCACGGGCTTCGCCACGGCGCGGAAGGGGCTTCCTTCCCAGGTGGTGTGCGTGTATTGCCCCATGGACTGCTGGTGGATGGTGCGCCACGCGGTCCGTCTCATCCATCCCCGCCTTCTGGCCATTCTGGAGGTGGAGATCTGGCCCAATCTGATCCGCCAGACCCGACGCTTCGGCGCTCCCGTGGTCATGGTGAACGGGCGCCTCTCCGACCGCTCCAGCCGGGGATATGCCCGGTGGGGATTCTTCTTCCGCCCCCTCTTCCAGGCCTACAGCCTCCTTTGCGTCCAGACCCCCGAGGACCAGGCGCGCCTGGAACGCGTCATGGGCAAGGATGACCGCATCCATGTGGTGGGCACCGTGAAGTTCGACCAGGTGGCTCCCGGCAATCCGGCCCAAAGCCAGGAACTCCTCCAAAAGGCCTTCGGACCGGAAGAACATCTCCTCTTCTGCGTGGGCAGCACCCATCCCGGAGAGGAGGAGCTGATCTGCCAGGCCTTCGCCCGACTCCTCCCCAATCAGCCCCAGTGGCGCATGATTCTGGTGCCCCGACACGCCGAACGGGCCCAGGAAGTGGCCGCCGTCCTGGACGCCTTCCATCTCCCCTGGCAGGCCGTGGCCCCCGTCCCCGGAAATCCGCCCCAGGCTCCCGATGGACAGGCCCAGGTGCTCCTGGTGAACACCACGGGACAGCTCATGGGATTCTATCGCACCGCCGATCTTTGCTATGTGGGAAAGAGCCTGGCGGGACAGACCGGGGGACACAATATCATCGAACCCGCCATCTTCGGAAAGGCCATCCTCTATGGTCATCACATGGAGAATTTCCGGGAGGTGGACCAGCTCTTCCGACAGGCCCAGGCCGCCCAGCCCGTGGAGGGAGACCAGCTCCTTCTTCCCGCTCTCCAGGAACTCATGGGGGATGCCGCCAAACGGGAGGAGTTGGGCCGCCGGGCCCGCGCTCTGGTGGAAACCCATCGGGGCGCCATCAACCGCACCCTGGAGCTCCTGGACACGCTCCCCCGGCCCTAGCTCCCCATGCCTCCTTTCTCTCCTTCCCAGCTGCCCATCCAGGAAATCCAGGCCGATTTCCTGAACACCATGGCCTCTCCCGGCGCCATGGCTGTCCTTTCCGCCCCCACCGGCAGCGGAAAGTCCACCCAAATCCCCCCCTGGCTCCTAAAGTGCCTCCCGGAAAACCAAAAGGTCCTGGTCCTCCAGCCTCGACGACTGGCCGCTCGCATGCTGGCCGAACGGGTGGCCTGGGAACGGGGAGAAAAACCCGGGGAGACCGTGGGCTATCTGACCCGATATGACCGGGCTCTCTCCGCCTCCACCAGAATTCTCTTTGTCACGGAAGGTATTCTAACTCGTATGTTGTTGAATACCAAGGAGTTAGAGAAATATGGGGCCATTGTCTTCGACGAATTTCACCAGCGCACCCTGGACGGGGATCTGGGACTCTCCATGGCCTACGATCTCCGGAACCGCACCCGTCCGGATCTCCGTCTGGTGGTGATGAGCGCCACCTTGGACGGGGAGCGTGCCTCCGCCTTCCTCCAGGGGAGCCGTCGTCTCCAGGCCCGTGGCCGCCTCTTTCCCGTGGAGCTCTCCTACACTCCCCGGAGCACCTTCCGCAATCTCTATCATGCGGTGGCCTCCGCCCTGAAGGAGCTTCTGGAGGCCGGCCATCCCGGGGATGTGCTGGTCTTCCTCCCGGGCGCCCCGGAGATCCGCCATGCCGCCGAGGCCATCCGCCAGACCCACTTTCCCGAACCCCTCCTCCTTCTTCCCCTCTACGGGGAAATGTCCCCCGAGGCCCAGCATGCGGTCATGGAGCCCGCCGATCGCCGCAAGGTGATTCTGGCCACCAACATTGCCGAGACCAGTCTCACCATCCCCGGGGTGCGCCTGGTCATCGACAGCGGCCTGGCCAAGATCAGCCGCTATGATGCCCAGCGGGGCGTGAATCTCCTGGAGACGGTCCCCATCTCCCGGGACGCCGCCGACCAACGGGCGGGACGGGCCGGACGGGAAGCCCCCGGACTCTGCCGACGCCTCTGGAGCGCCCTGGAGCAGGACCACCGCACCCCTCATACCCTCCCCGAAATCCAACGCCTGGATCTGGCCGATCCCATCCTCACCATCCATTGCTGGGGATACCACGACGACGAGGCCTTCCCCTGGTACGAGCCCCCCCCGTCCCGGGCACGCCAAAGCGCTTGCCAACTCCTGGAGACCCTGGGACTCCTGACTCCCCAGGGAGAGGTCACCCCCACTGGACGCCTGGTGCGGGAATATCCCGCCCATCCCCGCATGGCTCTCCTCCTCCATTGGGGCAAGCTCCAGGGGGTCTTCCGGGAGGCCTGCGCCGTGGCCGCCATCCTGGAAGGACGCCCCCTCATGCTCCGCCGGGGCGCCGCGGACACCCTCACCCAGCACCGGGGCACTCTTCGCCGGCAGGGCAGGGGGGATCCCGCTCCTCAATCGGATTTCATGGCCCAGCTGACTCTCCTCCAACAGGCCCGGGAATGCCACTTCGACGAAAATGCCTGCACCCGCCTGGGGATCCTCTCCGGCGCCGCCCGGGAGGTCTGCCGCACTTGGCAGGATCTCCTGAAGCTCACCCCCCGGGAAAACTACACCCCCAGCCCCAATCCCCCCCTGGCTCTGGCACGGGTCCTTATGCACTGCTTCCCCGACCGATTGGCGAAACGGCTGGACACGGGAACCCTGAACTGCGAGCTGGCAGGACGCCGCCGGGCCACGCTCTCTCCCCAGTCCCTGGTCCGGGAGGAACCCCTCTTCGTGGCCGCGGAAATGCGGGAGATCTCCGCCGGAAAACTCCCCGGCACCACCACCGAATTGTCCCTGGTCTCCGGACTCCGGGAAGAATGGCTCTGGGAGGATTTCCCCGAGGCGCTCCAGGAATCCCAGGAGCTGTTCTGGGACGGGGTGCGACAGCAGGTCTATCAACGCCGCAGTCTTACCTGTCTGGGACTGGTTCTGGAGGAGTCCCTCCGCCACGATCCCGACCCGGAGGCGGCGTCGGAGATGCTCTTCCAGCAGGTGGTCTCCACCAATAGCATGCCCCTCCTGGGGTGGGACGAAGGGTGCCAGGAGTGGATGGAGCGGGTCCGCTTCCTCCGGGAACATTTTCCCAAGCTGGCCCTTCCGGAATACACCCCCGAGGAATGTCTCCAGGCGAAACGGGCTCTCTGCCAGGGAGAAACGAAATACAGCGCCGTCCGCCACAAGCCGGCTCTCCCCTTCCTCCAACAGCTCCTCACCCCAGAGCAGGTCTCCGCCGTCCAACAACTGGCTCCCCCCACCCTCCCTCTCCCCAATCACCGGAAACTCCGCCTGGAATACCACCCCGGACAACCCCCCAAGGGCAGGGCGAAAATCCAGGAGCTCTACGACGTCACCGGCCCCGTCACCGTGGGAAAAGGCACCATCCCCGTCCTCCTGGATATCCTGGCTCCCAATTTCCGCACGGTCCAAATCACCGACGACCTCCCCCGATTCTGGCAGGTCCACTACCCCTCCATCAAAACTCAGCTGCAACGCCGCTACCCTAAACACCCATGGCGATGACTCCCCTCGTTCAGGAAAAGAATCTGGTCTTCCGGCTGGATGCCGGAAACGCCTCCTACGCCTTCCAGGTGACCCCCGATGGCCGCCTCCAACATCTCTACTGGGGACCCAAGGTGGAGGCCCTGGAGGAACTGACCCGCCTCAACGGCAAAAATCCCTATCCCACGGAACCCTCCCTGGATCCCCAGGACAACCAGTGCTGGCGGGAACACCAGCTCTGGGAGTTCGCCCCCGAGGATATCGGGGTCTACGCCCCCGCCACCGCCACAGTGCGCTCCGCCCAGGGCACCCAGGTCACCGACCCCCGATATGTCTCCTATCGCACCTTCCCCGGCAAGCCCGCCCTTCCGGGACTCCCTGCCAGCTACGGCCAAGAGGAGGAGTGCCAGACCCTGGAGGTGCTCCTGGAAGACCCCGCCACCCGGGTCCAATTCCTCCTCCGATACACCGCTTTCCGCAATCTCCCCGTCCTGGCCCGCTCTCTGGCCATCACCAACCGGGGAGACGCCCCCGTGGAACTCCGCCGGGCCGCCTCTCTCACTACCGATTTCTGCCACGAATCCCTGGATGTGGTCTACTTCGACGGCTTCTGGGGCAAGGAACGCTGCTTCCACCGGGAACCCCTCCAGGGCGGCCTGAAAGTCCTGGAATCCACCCGGGGACTCTCCGGACACGCCATGAACCCCTCCGTCATCCTCTGCGAACGAACCGCCACCGAGGAGGCAGGACGGGCCTACGGCGCCCTCCTGGTCTATAGCGGCTCCTTCGCCATCGAGGTGGATCAAAGCCCCCTCTATCGCACCCGCCTGAATCTGGGACTCCACCCCCAGTGCTTCCAATGGCTCCTGAATCCGGGAGACTCCTTCCAAACCCCCGAAGCTCTCCAGGGCTTCTCCGCCGCCGGACTGGGAACCCTCTCCCGCGCCTTCCATGATTTCCTCCGTAACCACCTGATCCCCCGACAGTGGCGGGACGCCCCCAGACCCATCCTCATCAATAACTGGGAGGCCATGCACTTCGATTTCTCCAAGGAAAAGCTGGTGAAGCTGGCCCGCACCGCCAAGGCCAACGGAGTGGAACTCCTGGTGCTGGATGACGGATGGTTCGGAAAACGAAACAACGACCGAAATGCCCTGGGAGATTGGATCCCCAATCAGGAAAAGCTGGACGGCACCATGGGAGAGCTGGCCGACGCCATCCGGGCCGAGGGCCTGAAGTTCGGACTCTGGTTCGAACCGGAAATGATCTCCCGGGATAGCGACCTCTTCCGAAAACACCCCGATTGGGCCATCCAAACCCCAGGACACTCCCTCAGCTACCACCGATTCCAGTATATGCTGGATTTCTCCCGCCCGGAAGTGGTGGACTATGTCTTCGACACCATCTCCCAGGTCATCCAGGAGGCAAAGCTGGACTACATGAAGTGGGACGCCAACCGGGAAATGACCGAGGTGGGCTCCCTGGCACTCCCCCCGGAACAGCAGGGCGAGGTGGCCCACCGCTACGTCCTGGGACTCTACGACCTCTATCAACGCCTCACCCGACGCTTCCCCCAAATGCTCATCGAAGGATGCTCCGCCGGAGGAGGACGCTTCGACGCCGGAATCCTCGCCTTCTCCCCCCAATTCTGGACCTCCGATAACTCCGACGCCTTCTCCCGACTCTTCATCCAATACGGCACCTCCTTCTTCTATCCCTGCTCCGCTATGGGCGCCCATGTGGCCGTCAACTGGTTCCCCCAACGATACTCCCCCGTGGAAACCCGGGCCGCCGTCGCCTTCGCCGGCACCTTCGGATATGAACTGGATCTGGACCGCATGCCCCCAGAGGAACTGGCTCAGGTGAAAGCCCAATGCCAATTCTACCACCAGTGCCATCACCTGGTCCAAAACGGCGACTACTATCGGCTCACCAGCCCCTACGAAAACAATACCGTGGCCTGGATGCACCTGGCCAAGGATAAGTCCCTATGCCTCCTCACCGTGGTCTTCGTCCGATACGACGCCGCCTACGCCGGAGAAAATCTCCGACTCCCCGGCCTTGACCCCCAGGCAACCTACTCCGACGGCACCCACACCTGGCCCGGAAATCTCCTCATCCAGGCCGGATACCCCGTCACCACCCCAAAAAACGGGGACATGCTCTCCCTCCAAATCCTCCTCCAAAAAGAATAGACACGGAAGACACAGAGATCCCCTGCGGAGGGCACGGAGAGGAAACACGGAGGCCACGGAAACGCCCGGCAAGCCGGGCGCAGGTCAGCCACGGAGAGGGCAGAGCCTGCTGCGCATGCTCCGCCCCGTGTTTGACGGGAAATCCCCCCCTGGGGGGGGGACGGGGGGCATCCTCCTGAACCCCGGCAGGGGTGGCAGGCCAGGCCTTCGCGACAAGGGTGAAGCGCCAGCGAGAACCCTCGTCGCCTGCAGCAA
>JAEDMH010000096.1 GCA_016303095.1 Lentisphaeria bacterium
GCTTGATCCTTCAGGGTTTCGCCCTGGGGGCCGAAGAGCTGGTTGGGGGGCAGCGCCTGGAGGCTCTCCTGCACCTGGGCCAGCTTCTGGAGGCATTCCTGGATTTCCCGTTGCAGATGACGTCCCCGTTCCTTCTTTTCCTCCGGGGTCATGGTGGAGGCCTCGGCCTGGGCCTGGGATTTCACCTGCTGTTCCTCGTCGCCCTCCTGGGCGGTGCTCATCATTTGAGAGAGGGTATCCAGAAATTCCGTCATGGGTCTGGTGTGGGGGTAGGGGAGGAAGGAAAAAGCCTCCTGTTTTCCCCATGAAGGAGGGGAGACAGGAGGCGTAGGCATCTGAGGGCTTTCCGTTAAGGAATCAGGTGGAAGGCCTTCACCAGGTCATCGATCTGCTTGGCCGTGATGGGCTTCATGCCGCCCAGGGCCTTGCAGGCGATGGTGGCTTTGGCGGAGTATTCCGCCACCTCCAGCCGGTCGAAGGCCTGGATGAGGGTGGAGCCAGTGGTTACCAGGCAGTCGTTCTGGATGATGATGACCGGATGCCGGGGAGACAGGGTCTTGCTCACCTCTTTCACGTCCCGGAAATGGGTGCCGAAGGGGAAGGCGGGCACTTCCCGGAGCAGGATGTAACTCTCCGGAATCACCCGGGGATCGAACTTGGCATCGGTGACGGCGTAGGACATGACGCAGGGAGGATTGGCCAGGATCATGGAGTTGATCTCCGGCTGAGCGTCAAAGATGGCCTTGATGAACCAGGTGGCCCGGGACACTTGCTTCCCCGCCTCCCGGCGATGGCCTGTCACCAACACCAAATCCTCCGGCTGGATGGTCCCCCGATCCAGCCCGCGCTGGGTCACCAGGAAGGAATCCTTGTCCACCCGGCAGGCGAAGGTGCCTTCCGTGCTGGTGAACAGCTGCTGGCGATAGGCCCGCTGGATGAGCTGGCTCATGAGATAGCGCACATCCATTTCCTGGCTGGAGCGGTTGGTGGGAACGTATTCCTCAAAATCCTGGTTCCGATCCAGGGCATGGAACTCCAGATCGGTGTCGTTGAGGTAGCGGGGAGTCCCCACCTGGAGGGCGCCGGAAATGAGACGGGCGCAGAAATCCAGGGTTTCGAAGCGCTGGAAGGCCTGGAGCAGGCTGCTTCCTGCGCAGCAGGTGCCGTGGTTCTCCAGCAGAATGGTGCTGTGGCCGGCGGCAAAGGCGTTGGAGACACTCTTGCCCAGGGCCTCGCTGCCCGGCACTTCGTAGGGGGCGTAGCCCACTGTGCCGCAAATGCTCTTGGCGTTGGGGAAGACCGTGGTGTCCGGGATTTGTCCCGCCACGGAGAAGCTCACCAGTGTGGGGGGATGGGCGTGGACGATGGCCCGGACATCAGGACGCAGCTTGTAGATGTCGTTGTGGAAGGGAAATTCGCTGGAGGGCTTGTGGGGGCCCAGGATGTCGCCCTTGGGAGTGACGCACATGATGTCCTCCCGGCGCAGATTCCCTTTGTCCACGCTGGCAGGGCTGATCCAGATGTTGCCCTCCGGATCCAGAATGGAGAGATTTCCACCGCTGGTGGTGGTCAGGCCATAGCGGTAGATACGACCCATCATTTCCACGATTTGGTCGCGGGGATGGACGAAGTTCATGTTTTTCATGATTTGCCTCTTGTATCTTGCTGTCCCGGAGGTCGGGCCGCCGTCATCGGTGGCCTCCCTGTCCGGGGACGTGGGTGGGGAGCGTCGTTGCGCCGTGGGGGGCGCGGAGACGGGGAAGGGGGGGATTCAAGTGCGGGAGCAGGCGGCCATGCCCTTGCGGAAGGCGGCCTGGTTCACCTCCAGGTGCTTCTCGGGCACGCATTGGCGAATGGCGGCTTCCCAGGTCTTCCGGGAGATGTGTCCGCCCATGCCGGCCAGGGCGCCCAGCAGGACCAGGTTGGCGGTGCGGGGGTTGCCCAGTCCCTGGGCGATACCCAGGGCATCCAGATAGCTCAAGTGGGGGAAGAGCTCCTGGAGGATGGGCTCTGGTTCGGGATAGGTGGCGTTGCCGCTGGAGACGGTGACGGGGAGGATGCGCTGGGTGGAGACGGCGGCCACCCCCGTAGGCTTCAGGTAGTGATGGCAGCGAATGGCCTCCACGGGCTCCAGTCCCAGGAGGGCGTCCGCGCCCCCTGGTTCGATGACCGGACTGTAGACCTTGCCGCCAAAGCGGATGCAGGCCACCACGGAACCTCCCCGCTGGGCCATTCCATGGACTTCGTTGGTCTTCACGTCATAGCCGGACAAGAGGGCGGCCCGGGCGGTAATCTCGCTGGCGAGGAGGATGCCTTGCCCTCCCACGCCGCACATGAGAACGCTGATGGTCTGTTCGCTCATTGGGGCGCTTCTCCGTTCTTGGGTTCGCCGGGGACAATGGCGCCAAAGGCGCAAACCTCCTGGCAGGAGGCGCATCCCAGGCAAAGCAGGGGATTGATGCGGATGGCCTCGCCGCTTTTCTCCAGGGCGGGGCATCCCAGCTTCAAGCAGGATTGGCACCTCTTGCATTTCCGGGAATCCACGGAGAAGGGGGGCGCCAGGGGCTTCCGGCTACGCAGGGGGCAGGGGGCCTGGGAGATGACCAGGGAGGGTTCCGGAGCTTCCAATTCCTCCCGCAGCACCTTCACGGTCTCCTGAATGTGATAGGGGTTGACCACCCGGATCCGGCGCACGCCGCAGGCCTTCCCAAACTCCGCGATGGAGGCTTCCCGGGTCTCCTCTCCCATGAGGGTTCGCCCCGTGCCCGGATGATCCTGGTGTCCCGTCATGGCGGTGGTGCGGTTGTCCACCACCACCACGAGGGAATTCCCTTTGTTGTAGACCATGTCCAGCAGGCCGGTGATGCCGCTGTGGAAGAAGGTGGAGTCCCCCACCACGCCCACCACCTTCCGGGGCTCCCCGGCTTTCTCCAGACCATGGGCCATGGAGATGCCGCCGCCCATGCAAAGGATGACATCCGTCCGGGAAAGAGGGGGGAAGACGGCCAAGGAGTAGCACCCGATGTCCCCGGTCACCAGGACATCGAATTTGGTGAGGGCGTAGAAGAGGCCTCGATGGGGGCAGCCGGCGCAGAAGACCGGCGGGCGGGCGGGCAGCTGTTCCAGGGGGTGCCGGGGCTGGGGAATCTCCGCGGGGGTGCCGTCCAGCTGCTCCCTCACCCGTCGGAGGGCTTCCGTGGACAATTCCCCCACGGGGGGGACGAGGGGGCGTCCCACGCAGGAGATGCCCAGGGATTTCACATGCTCTTCCAGGAAATCCTCCTGCTCCTCCACCACCAGCAGCCGCTTCACCTTTCCGGCAAAGGAGCGGATCAAGTCGTCAGGGAAGGGGTAGGGGAAGCCCAGCTTCAGCACGGAGGCCTCGGGAAAGACTTCCTTCACATACTGATAGCACACTCCGCTGCAGAGAATGCCCAGGTCCGGATCTCCCATCTCCATCCGGTTCACCGGGGAGGCGGTGGAGACGGAGGAAAGAATCTGCAGCTTCTCCTGGAGCTTCTGTCGCATGGGACGGCCCCAGAGGGGGAGGGGGCAGTGCCGGGAGGGATCCCGGACAAATTCCTTGGGGAAGGAGGAGGCCACGTGAGCCCCCTCTTCCACCTTGCTGCGGGAGTGGCTCAACCGGGTGGTGCTCTTCAAAATCACGGGCAGACGGAACCTCTCCGAAAGCTCCAGCCCGTATTGCACAAAGTCCTTCGCCTCCTGGGAATCCGAGGGCTCCAAAAGGGGAACGTGGGCAAGGCGGGCGTATTGACGGGTGTCCTGCTCCGTCTGGGAGGAGTGCATCCCAGGATCGTCCGCCACCACGATGACCATGCCACCCTCCACCCCAATGTAGGCCAGGGTCATCAGAGGATCCGCCGCCACGTTGAGCCCCACGCACTTCATGGTCACCAGGGTGCGAACCCCCTCCAGGCAGGCCCCCGCCGCCGCCTCTAAGGCCACCTTCTCGTTGGGGGACCACTCGCAATACACCCGGGGATCCGTATACTTCACCAGGTTCTCCAAAATCTCCGTGGAGGGAGTACCGGGGTACCCGAAGGCGGCGCGCACGTCACCCTCCCAGGCACCACGGGCAATCGCTTCGTTGCCGGATAGAAGAAGCATGGGAATCCTTTCTCCTTGCCTTGGCGCACACACCCCCCACGCTCTCCTCCCCCCCCGCCGGGAAAAGGAAAACACGCAAAGGAAAGGCGCCAGAAAAATCCCTGTCAGGAAGGATACCCTCCCAAGACCATCACAGGGAGAACAAACAACTCTTGTCCTAGGGCAAAAAAGGGGACAAAGGCGGACACCTTAGGACAAAAGGACGGAAAACGCCTTAATATAACTCCAGGAACCTGCCTCCCGTGTCCCTCCCTTGAATTTCCCCTCCAACAGGAAAAAACAGGAAAATTTCCCCCTGCTTTCCTTATTTCCTTTCCCAAAATGACAAAATGGGACTACAGTACCCAAAGTTCAAACAGATAATTTCAAACAAACGTTATTTGACGGGAACCTGGGCATCGTGCTGGGAGTCACATGGGAATCGTCTTCTGCCTTGGGGCGGGGGTGCTCCGGGGTGCCCGTTTTGGTTTGCGGGTGTTTTTCTTCGTTCGTGGCCATTAGAGATCGTTCCTTTCGAGACGACATGAACTTTCATCGCTTTCATCACCTTTTTTTCCTGTTGTTCGGGGGAGCTGGGGGAATCCTTCTTCTTTTCGGGGTTTCCTGTGCTTCCCTGGGGGATCCGTCCATGGCCCGTTCCGGCCACATTTCCTCCTATGGGGAGGAGTTGCAGCGTCGTTCGGCCTGGCTGGCGTCGCCCCGTACCCTGGAGGAGTGTTTGGGCTTTGCCTTGGAGAACAGCTATGCCTTGCGGCTCAGCGCCCTTCAGCGTCGCCTGAGCGAGTTGGACGTGGATGCCTCATTGTCCAGTTTCCTGCCGGTGGTGTCCCTGGAGGGCAGCTGGACGGGATGGCGGCATCAGCAGACCATGAAGGGGTCTCCCACTTCCGATCGGGACTATTTCAAGGGTGCTTTGGGGGTGCAGATGCCTTTGGTGGCCCCCTCCACCTGGCTTCTCTATGCCAACCGTCGCCTGTCCCGTCAGGCCGGCGCCTTGACGGAGCATCTGGCCCGTCAGGGGATTGTCTCCCAGGTGACGACCCTGTACTATCAAGCGTTGCTTTGCCAGGTGCGGATCGCGGCCTTGGAGAGCCAGGTGGCCGCCACTCGCAGCCAGTATGAGCGGATTTCCGGGATGTATGCGGAGGGGCAGGTCTTGGGCTGGGAGCGCACCGATGCGGAGACCCAGTGGAGGTCCCGGGAGATTTCTCTGGAGCAGGCCCATCGGGATCTCTCTTTGGCCAAGGGACAGCTTCTCCAGGTCATGGGGCTTTCCCCTGCGGACGAGGGGAAATTCCAGTTGGTCTATCCTGAGGCGCCTCGGGAGGAGGGGACGGAGTCCCTGGAGTCTCTGGTGCTGTCGGCTCTGACCCGCCGTCCGGAACTTTCCCAGATGGATCGTCAGACCGTGGAGGCGGAGAACCAGGTGCGCATGGCTTTGGTGGATTTCCTGCCCACCGTGGGAGGATTCCTCAATGGCACCTGGACCAGCGATGACATCGCCGACCGGGCCACCAATCTCTATGGAGGACTCTCCGCCGCCATGGATCTCTTCAGCGGATTTTCCAAGGTCACGGGATACCGCAGCGCCAAGGTGGCCCGTCAGGCGGCCCGGCTCCAGCGGGAGGAGAAGTTCCTCACGGTGATTCTGGAAGTGATGTCCGCCCATCGGGACGTGAAGGATGCCGCCAGCCAGCGGCGTCTGGCGGAGCTGGCATACCAGGCCAAGCAGGCCCGATACGAGGAGTATCGGCAACGTTGCGAGGAAGGCGTGGAGCCGGTCTACCGCATGCTGGACGCCCGGGCGGAGATGGACGATGCGTATCTGGTCTTCCTCCAGACTGCCTTTGTCAAGGACATCGCCCTCACCAATTTGGAGATGGCCACGGGAACCCTGGCTCCCGATGCCGCCCGCTGGACGCTGGAGGACCAGGAGTCCCCCATGAAGGAGAATTTGAACGAACTGTTGCTGAAGGAGGAGTAGACCTCATGAAACATCTGCGTTGGTACATTGTGGTGGTGTTGGCGGGAGCGTTCCTGGCCTCCTGCGGGGGCAAGAAGGGTGGGGCGTCTGTCCAGGAGACCTCGGAGGAATACCAGGGAACGCCGGTGGTTTTGGCGCCGTTGACGGAGCGGGATTTCACCCGGTATCTGACCTTGAAGGGCTCCTTGGAGGCCAAGGATCGGGTGGTGATCTCCGCCCGGGTGGGGGGCACCCTGGAGAGCGTGTTGGTGGAGGAGGGGGACATGGTCCAGGAGGGTCAGGTGCTCTTCGTCATGGATCAGCGTACCTACCGGGATCAGGTGCTGGTGTCGGAGGCCACCTTGGCCGCCCGGCGCTCCGCCGTGGAGGTGGCCCGGGCCCAGGTGGAGAAGGCCCAGGCCAATTTGCACAAGGCCACGCTGGACGTGGAGCGCTTCCGGAGACTCTTCGAAAAGGGAAACGTCTCCTCCAATGAAAAGGAAAACTACGAATTGAATTTCCAGGCCGCCACGGCGGATTTTGCCCTGGCCCAGGCCAATGTGGCCGCCGAGGAGGCCCAGGTGCGCCTGGCGGAGGCCTCCCTCTCCATCGCCCGGAAAAGCCTGGAGGACTGCACGGTGAAGGCCCCCATGGCCGGACGCGTCAGCGCCCGTCTCCAGGAACCTGGCCAGGAACTGGGGGTGGCCACTCCCGTGGTGGAAGTGGTGGATCCCCTCCGCCTCCGGGCCGTGGCCAGCCTGCCCGCCGACTACTACGCCTTCGTGAAGCCCGGAGAAACCCTCCTCCGCCTGGGGGATGGCAAGGGAAAGGTCCTGAAAGAGGTGAAAGTGACGGACAAGAGTCCGGACATCCAGCCCGGTCTGCGCACCTTCCAGGTGCGGGGGCTCTTCTCCGTGGAGGAGGGGGAGGATCTGGTCCCCGGACAACTGGTGGAGGTCTCTGTGGCCCTGGAGCACTCCCATGGCTTCGCCGTGCCCCTCTCCGTCCCGGTGCGCCGGGCCACCGGTCTTCTTCTCTATACTGTGGTGGAGGGCCAGGCCCGGGCCATCCCTGTTCGGGAGGGCATCACCCAGGAGGGCATGATCGAGGTCTCCGGCGAGGGACTGACCCTGGGCGGAGAAATCGTGGTGGAGGGGCAATACATGATTCAGGACGGGGATGCCGTCCTGGTGCGGTAACAAGCCGGGAGGATTGGCGCAATGTTTTTGGCTGACGCATCGACAAAGCGGCCGGTGGCCATGTCCTGTCTCCTCATCGCCCTAGTGGGCTTGGGGTTGAACAGCTACCGGAAACTGGCCCTGGAGAATCTCCCCGCCACGGACATCCCCTATGTGACCATCACCACCACCTGGGTGGGGGCCACCCCGGAGGACATGGAGAAGGACGTGGCCAAGCATATCGAGGATGCTGTCTCCTCCTTGGACGGCTTGAAGCACATCACCACCACCTGCCTGGAAAACGTGGCCGTCATCCGGCTGGAATTCCAGTTGGGAACGGATGTGGACATTGCCGCCGTGGATGTGCGGGAGAAGGTGGATGCCGCCCTGGAGGATCTTCCCGATGACGCGGAGCGCCCCGTCATTGAAAAAATTGACATCAACGCCCAAAGCGTCATCAAGCTGGCCCTCACCGGCGAAGCCACCTTGGAGGAGAAATACGACTATGTGGACAACACCTTGGCGGACCAGTTTTCCATGATCTCCGGCGTGGGCAGCGTGGAAATCATTGGCGGAAACAAACGGGAAGTCCACATCGAACTGGACCGCACCCGGATGGCCGGCGCCGGCCTCACCACCGCCGACATTGTCCAGGTGGTCTCCGCCAACGTGAACTCCCTGCCTTCCGGACGTGTCCGGGAGAGAGGCACCGAGGTCAACGTGAAGTTTGACGCGGAATATCCTGCTGTGGAGGAGATTGCCGCCTTCGAGGTGGTGAGCCGGGATGGGGTGCGTCGCACCCTGGGGGACTTGGGGACGGTGCGGATGACCACGGACGAGGTGCGTCAGCGTGCCTGGTTCAAGGGAGAGGAGTGCGTGATCATCTCCATTGTGAAGAAAGGCGAGGCCAACACCGTGCAGTTGGTGGAGGCTTGCCGGAAGAAGGTGGCGGAGGTCCAGAACTCTCTGCCGGGGGGCATGGCGCTCCAGGTGATCTCCGACGAGGCGGAATCCATCGAGACCACCGTCTCTTCCACCATCAGCGACATCATTGGGGGGATCATCCTCTGTGCCGTCATTCTCCTCTTCTTTCTGGGAGATTTGCGCACCACGCTCATCGTCTGCATCTCCATGCCTTTGACCATCGTGGTCAGTTTCTTCTTCATGCAGATCGCCGGACAGTCCCTGAACACCGTCACGCTGCTGGCGATTGGACTCTCCGTGGGGATTCTGGTCTCCAACTCCATCGTGGTCTTGGAGAATGTCTCCACCTGGCTGGAAAAATGCGACAATCCCTGGGAGGCGGCCGCCAAGGGCACCAATGAGATGGCGGTCTCCGTCTTCGCCTCCGCCGGAACCAACGTGGTGGTGATGCTGCCTCTCACCATGATGTGGAGTCTGGTGGGCCAGATCCTGAAACCCTTCGCCCTCACCACCTTGGTGGTGAACCTGGTCTCCATCTTCATCTCCTTCACCCTGACCCCCATCCTCTGCGCCATTCTCCTGAAACCCAAGAGCCAGCGACGGCAAAACGCCTTCACCCGCTTCATGGACAAGTGGACGGAGCTCATCCGCATTCTAGGAGAAAAGTATACCATCCTCCTGGGATGGTGCGCCCGGCGCCGCCTGGTCTGCCTCCTGGCCACCGCCTTGACGGTGCTTCTCTTCTGGATCGCCCTGGGCCAGGCCGGCGGCCTGGGCTTCACCATGATGGAGAACTCCGACAAAGGCAGGATGCT
>JAEDMH010000097.1 GCA_016303095.1 Lentisphaeria bacterium
TCCGTGCCCTCCGTGTCTCCCCTCCGTGCCCTCCGTGTCTCCCCTCCGTGCCCTCCGTGTTTCTATCTCTGTGCCCTCCGTGTTTGAATCTCCGTGCCCGCCTGGCCCCGCAGGGGCTCTCAAATCTCCTGGCGGGGAGGGCGGAGGCAGCGGGGGCGTCCCAGGATTTCGCTGAAGAGCACGGCCTTCCGCATGCCGGCTGCCGTGCGGGGCAGGCCCAGTCCTTCCAGGGAGAGTGGCTGGTGGCGGGGCTTTTTGGTGGCGGGGTGTGGGGTAGGGGCCGCGGGAGTAGTGGCGATATGGGCGTCCGCATGGAGGGCGGCCTCGGAGGGATGGATGGGGAAATTTCCGGCCTCCAGGGTGGGTCCCATGTGTTCCTCCGCATGGAGGAGAGCGGGGGTGGTGGCGTCCCTCAGGGGGGAGGTATGGGGGGGAGGAATGGGGGCCGCATAGGACTCTCCCACGGGCGTGGGCGCCGGGGAGAGGGGGCGGGGCATCTCCTGGGAAAGCGTCGTGGGTTCCGTGGATGCGAGAGCCCGGTCCTCCTCTTCCCGGGCGGAAGAGAGCATCTCCTCCATCTCCTGGGGAGAGGCGTTGTCCAGAACCTGGGCAAAGACCTGGGCGATCTCCTGTCGCCGCTTCTCCCGCTGGGCGGGAGAGGGCTCCTCCAGGGCGTCCAGCTCCTGCTCCAGCTCCCGATCCAACTCTTCCCGGCGCCTCCTCTGCCCCTGTTTTTTCCGGCCTTCCTGCAGGAAGGCCTTGCAGGCGACAATCAGCAGATAGATGGCGACGATGACAACAGCCTTGAGCATGAGAAAGACGGGGGAAGCCTAGATCTGCTGGGGTTCCTCGCCGGCGATGGTGCGGCGCATATCCGTGTCGGAGCGAAGATTCTCCAGACGATAGTAGTCCATGACGCCCAGTTTTCCGCTCTTCAGGGCGGCGGCCATGGCCAGGGGAATCTCCGCCTGGGCTGCCACCACCTGGGCCTGCATCTCCTGCACCTTGGCCTGCATCTCCTGGACCTTCGCCTTCATCTCCTGCTCGTAGGCCACCGCCGCCGCGCGACGCACCTCCGCCGTGGCCTGGGCCACCCGGCGATCCGCCTCCGCCTGATCCGCCTGGAGACGGGCGCCAATGTTGTCTCCCACGTCCACATCCGCAATGTCAATGGAGAGAATCTCGAAGGCCGTGCCGGAATCCAGTCCCTTCTCCAGCAAGCGCTGGGAGATGTTGTCGGGATTTTCCAGGACGGCATTGTAGGAGGCGCTGGAGCCAATGGTGGTGACGATGCCCTCGCCCACCCGGGCCACAATGGTGTCCTCGGTGGCGCCGCCCACCAGGCGCTCCAGGTTGGTGCGGACGGTCACCCGGGCCCGGACCTTCACCTGGATGCCGTCCTTGGCCACGGCGTCCAAGGTATCCCGGTCCGCTCCCCGCTTGGGGCAGTCGATGACCCGGGGATTCACGCTGGTCTTCACGGCTTCCAGCACATCCCGTCCTGCCAGATCGATGGCGGCGGCCTGGCGGAAGGTGAGGTTGATGGCGGCCTTGTCGGCGGCCACCATGGCGTTCACCACCCGTTCCACGTTTCCGTGGGCCATGTAGTGGCTTTCCAGGTCATCGGTGGAGATGGTGGTGATGCCGGCCTTCCGGAGCTGGATATAGCAGCGGACAATCAGGGCGGAGGGCACGTGGCGGAGGCTCATCACCAGGAGGCGCCAGAAGGAGATGTGGGCGCCGGAGGCCTGGGCCTGGAGCCAAGTGCTGAAATAGCTGCAGACGATGCAGAAGGCGACGAACAACAGAAAGACGACGAGGACCGTGCAAATGCCGAGGAAAATGCTCATGGGGACGAGGGATGTTCGGAGGGGCTCTGATTCAGGAAGAAAAGGGAAGTGTCCGGGGCGACGCAGGCCGACGGAAAAGCGGGAAACGGGAGCAATATACAGGGATTTAGAGCGTTTGGGAGTCCCTCTTCCAGAACGGGAAAGGAAGAAGCGCCCCCAAAAAGAAAAAGAGGGCTCCGGCGGAGGCCCGATCCCTCTTACGCATGGCTCCCCAGAGGCAAAGGCCTCCCGGTCATGCGGAACATCAAAACGCATCCCGCCGCTTCTCACGGCAAAGGAACCCCCAAAAGCCCCAAAGGGCGCGTTTGATTTTTCTTTTCTCCCTTTTCTCACCCTCCGGGAAGCCATCCTCCCTGTCCACCGTAGGCGGTGGGAAGCGGGCTATAGTATGGAGTTTGCCGCCGGAAGTGCCAGAAGGCGGTGTCAATGGCAATGCGCTAAGGAGTGCTGATTTATGGAACTGGATTGGTCGAATCTGACATTTTCCTACCGTCCCACGGCCTGTCACGTGGAATACCACTGGAAAGATGGGAAATGGGACGAAGGCGAGTTGAAAGAAAAGCCCTTTGTCACCCTGTCCATTGCGGCGGAGTGTCTGCACTATGGTCAGGCCGCTTTTGAAGGGCTGAAGGCCTACCGTGGGGAGGACGGGAAGATCCGTGTGTTCCGCATGGAGATGAATGCCCGTCGTCTGATGCAGTCTGCCCGTCGTTGCTGCATGGCTCCGGTGCCGGAGGAGTTGTTCTGCCAGGCTGTGGAGCGTGTGGTGCGGGCCAATGCGGAGTGGATTCCCCCCTACGGCACGGGAGCCACCCTGTACATCCGTCCGCTCCTCTTTGGCTCCGGCCCCCAGATTGGCGTGGCTCCGGCCAGCGAATACACCTTCATCGTGCTGGTGGTGCCCGTGGGGGCCTACTACAAAGGCGGCCTTCAGGCCGTCCGCGCCTGCATTGTGGACGAATACGACCGGGCGGCGCCCCGGGGCACGGGCAACGTGAAGATGGCCGGCAACTACGCGGCCAGCCTGCTCTCCCACGAGATGGCCAAGGAGAACGGCTTTGCCGTGGATCTGTATTTGGATGCCGCCGAGCACAAATACATTGAGGAGTTCGGTTCCTCCAACTTCATTGGCATCACCCATGACGGCACCTACGTGACTCCCTCCTCCCATTCCGTGCTGCCCAGCATCACCAACAACGGCCTCCAGCAGGTGGCCAAGGATCTGGGCATCCCTGTGGAGGTGCGTCCCATCGACTTCGAGAAGGAGATCGGCACCTTTGCCGAGGTGGCCGCCTGCGGCACCGCCGTGGTCATCACTCCTGTGAAGGAGATTGTGCGTCTGAGCACCGGAGAAAAGTTCACCATTGGGAGCGGGGACGGATGCGGCCCTGTCTGCCAGAAGCTCTACGATGCCTACACGGCCATCCAGTGGGGCAAGGCTCCGGATACCCATGGCTGGCTGAAGATCCTGGACTAGCCCCTTGCCAAACACCGACGCCCAATTGAACAAGTCCGCCTCGGAGCCCTCCGACCAGTCTTTGCTCCAAGGATTTCTGGCGGGGGAGTCCCAGGCGGCGCAGCTCCTGTTCGAGCGCTATCAGCCGCGGCTTGTGGAGAAGGGGTGCGCCTATCTGCCTTCCCGGGATCTGGCCCAAGACGTGGCCCAGGAGGTGTTTCTGAAGCTCTTGGAGTCCCCTCCCCGGGAACTCTCCGGCGGCTCTCTCCGGCCCTGGCTTCTCCGGGTGACCCGAAATCTCGCCCTGGACCGCGCCCGGAGAGGACGCCATGAGATCGCCTCCGGGGGAGGGGGCGACCTGGAAATGTCCCCCTACGCTCCCCCAGGACAGGAGCCCGATCCCCTGACGACGCTGATGCGCTCCAACGATGCGGAACGCATCCGCAAGCTCTGGAAGCAGCTTCCTCCGGATCTTCAGCGGGTGCTGGAGGAGCGTTTCGAGCAGGGACTCTCCTTCCAGGAAATCGCCCTCCGGGAGAGCATTCCCCTGGGGACGGCTCTTTGGAGAGTGCACCACGCCTTCAAACTCCTGCGTCAAAAGTGGAGTGCGGAATCCTGATTTGCGGAATGCCGTCATGCTGAACACGAAGACCTTCTATCCTTTGACTGGCGGAGTCCGCCACTATGCCTGGGGGGAGTGCGCTTCCCAGGGAAAGACGCCGTTTATTGCCTCGTTGCTGAAGGAGGATCCCGGGGAGGATCCCTGGGCGGAACTGTGGCTGGGCGCCCATCCCTCCCTGCCGGGGCTCCTGGGGACTCCCGAGGGAACCCTTCCCTTGAACCAAGCCATTGCCCAGGCCCCCCAGGCGTGGCTGGGCGAACGCAGTGCCGCCCTCTCCCAGGAACTCCCTTTCCTGTTGAAGGTCCTGACTTGCAGCGCCCCCCTCTCCATCCAAAGCCATCCCGACGCCCAATCCGCCGTGGAGCTTCATGCCGCCCGTCCGGATCTCTATCCCGACGCCCATGACAAGACGGAGATCATGATTGCCCTGGAACCCTTCCAGGCCCTGGCGGGATTCCGGGGATTGTGGGACATCCGGGCGGATTTGGAGAAGGTGGAAGCCTTCCAGCCTTGGCTGGCCTTGTGGCAGTATGGGGCGCCCACGTTGCGCCGGCTGGTGGAGAGTCTCTTCTCCCTCAATGTGGTGCCTCTGGCGGCCATGTTGACCCAGGCGCTTCAGGAACTCCGGGAACGCCAGGAGAATCTCCTCTCTCCTGCGGACAAGCTCTTCCTTTCCCTCTCCCAGGAATATCCCGGGGATCGGGGAACCCTCTTCGCCTATCTGCTGAACCAGGTGGAACTGGCGCCGGGAGAGGCCCTCTTCCTGGCGCCCAACTCTCCCCACGCCTACCAGCGGGGCGCCGGCATTGAATGCATGACCAATTCCGACAACGTGATCCGCGCCGGCCTGACGCCCAAGGCCGTGGATGTGCCCACTCTCCTCCAAACGGTGGATTTCGACGCCACAGGCTATCGGATGGTCACGCCCCGGGAGACCGCAACGGAGGGAGGACGCGTCCGAGAATATCTCGCCCCCACCCCCAAGTTCCGCCTCTTCTTCTATGAGGATGCTCCCTGCCCCTTGGAGACCCATCCGGATGTCTTGGGCATCTTCCTGGTGCTGCGGGGAGAAGCCCTCCTGAAGGACGCCCAGGGACGGAGCATTTCCGCCCCCGCCGGCACCGCCTGGGTGCGCCCCGCCGACCTCGCCTCCGGCACCATCCTCCCCGCCGCTCCCAGCACTCTCCTGGTCTGGGCCCAAAGCGCCTTCTGAAAACGAAACTCCCTCCCCTTTCACCCCTCCCTGCTTCTCCCTCTATACCACTATGTCTGAAGAATCCGAATTTTCCGCTCTCTTTGAGAACACCCAGGTCAACATGTCCATCAAGAAAGGAGACAAGGTCTCCGGACGGGTGATCGGCATTGACAAAAACAGCGTCTTCGTGGATTTGAAGGCCCGGCAGGACGGGGTGCTGGATCGGAAGGAGTTCCTGGACGAACAGGGGGAACTGACCATCAAGGAAGGAGATTGGGTGGAGGCCTATGTGGCCGGCAGCGACGCCGACGGCATCCACCTGCGTCGTCAGTTGGGCGGTCGGGCCATCCACGAGGTGGATCAAGCGGTGGCCGAGGCCTTCCAGAGCAAGATCCCCATCGAGGGCAAGGTGCTGGCCGTCCGCCGGAAGGAGGAGAATTTGGTGGGCTTCACGGTGCAATTGGGCAAGAGCGAGGCCTTCTGCCCCGCCAGCCAGATGGATGCCCGGGGCGTTCGCCGGGAAGCCGAGGAGTATGTGGGCCAGACCTACTCCTTCCGGGTGACGGAATATGCGGAGGACGGCTATCGCCTGGTGGTCTCCCGCCGGGCTGTCCTGGAGGAGCAGGAGGAAGCGGCGCGCCAGCGCATTCTGGCCAATCTTCAGGAAGGCCTGGTGCTCACGGGCACGGTGGCTTCCCTCCAACCCTACGGGGCCTTTGTGGATCTGGGCGGCTTGGACGGCCTGGTGCCTGGGCGGGAACTCTCCTGGGATCGGGGCGTGCGCCCGGAGGATGTGGTGAAGGTGGGGGACAAGGTGACCGTGAAGGTGATCGGCTATGAGCCGGGAGAGGGAGGGCGGAAACCCCGCATCACCCTCTCCCTGAAACAGGCCGCCGGCGCCACTCCCTGGGAACAGTTCCGTCAAAATCCTGCCTTCGCCGTGGGAAGCCGCTGCAAGGGCACGGTGGCCCGCCTGGCGCCCTTCGGCGCCTTTATCCGCCTGGCGCCCGGGGTGGATGGCCTGGCCCATGTCTCCCAGCTGGGAGCGGACCATCGGGTGGCCGATCCCTCTGAAGTGCTCCAGGAGGGGCAGGAGGTGGAGGTGACCATCCTGGATATCCAGGAGGAGGGGCATCGCGTGTCCCTGTGCGTGGGGGAACCCCGAAGCAAGGGGGAGAAGGCGGCGGAGCTTTCTCCGGCGGAGGCTCTGGAGGCGGCGAAGGTGGCCGCCGTGGGCGAGGTCTTGGAAGGCGAGGTGGACAAGCAGGCCCCCTATGGCCTGTTTGTCCGTCTGCCCAACGGCCAGACCGGCCTCCTCCATATCAGCCAAATGGAACTTCCCGGCGGAGAAAACACCATGAAAGAGCGGGTCATGTTCCGCCAGCATCCCCTCCATAGCAAGATCCGGGTGCTGGTGAAGGAAATCCAGGGAGATCGCATCTCTCTGACCACTCCCGAAAAGGCCGCCCAGGAACAGGAATCCAACGGAAGTCTGGAAGTCCGGGACGCCGGCAATGAAAGCTTCGGCTCCCTGGGGGATCTCTTCAGCGGTCTGAAACTCTAGTCCGCTCCCCCCACCTGTCTCTCTCCCCAGGAACCAGCAGGGGAGGGGGACAATCCGGCGCACCTGCGTCAGAGTGTCCCGGAAAAGCAGGGGGAGGTTCTCTGTTTTTCCCTGGCAGAGAGTGGCACTCTTTTTGCTTTTTTTGTCTCCCGTTTTGCCTAGGGACGGGAGAATGCGGGGGGGCGTGTGCGCCTCCTGAGGGGGAGACCTGAAGAGGGTCACTCCTTCTTTTCCCCCCCCGGCCGCGCCTCTTTGGGAGGCCGTTCCCCATGTTTCTCTCCGGGGAAGAGGGGCATTCCGGTCGATTTTTTTGTCGTTTAAGGTTTTAGGAGATTGGCAACCATGGAAGAAGACAAGGAAGTGAAGGTGGCGTCGGAGGAATCCGTCGTCCCGGAAGAAGAGAAGCCCCAGGCGGGGGAGTCCGTCGCCCCGGAAGAAGAGAAGGCCCAGGGGGAGGAATCCGTCGCCCCGGAAGAGGAGAAGGCCCAAAGCCAGGAGAAGCAGCCCTCGTTGGAGGAGCAGTTGGAGGAGATGAAAGGAAATTACCTCCGCTCTTTGGCTGAGCTGGAGAATTATCGGAAGCGCATGGCCCGGGAGATGAATGAGGTGAGGGAAAGCACCCGCCATCGCACCATTTCCGAACTCCTGGGAATCTATGATCTCCTTCAAATGGCCGTGGATTCCGCCAAGACCGCCCAGGATGTGGCCTCCCTGCGCCAGGGGGTGGAGATGACCTTCGGAGAGTTGAAGCGCACGTTGAGCGGCCTTGGGGTGGAGGCGGTGGAAGCCTTGGGCCAGGTCTTTGATCCTGCCTGCCATCAGGCCGTGGGGATGGAGGCCAGCGCCCAGGTGCCAGAGGGCAATGTGCTGCGCCAGTGGAAGCCCGGATTCCGCATTGGCGGAAAGCTGGTGCGCCCGGCTGTGGTGATTGTCTCCAAAGGGCCGGAAGCCCCGCCCGCGGAGGAGGAAAAATCCTCCGGGGATGAGGCTCCCTCGGACCTTTCGGAGGAGGCGAGGGCTTCGGAAACGGAGGAGAAGTAAGGCTTCGTCAGGGAGAGGGGGAGGAGGATTTCCATCATGAGCGACAGCAAAGATTTTTACACCGTCCTGGGAGTCTCCCGGGGCGCTTCTGCCGATGAGCTGAAGAAGGCCTATCGCAAACTGGCCATGCAGTATCACCCGGATCGCAATCCGGGGGATAAGGAGGCGGAGGAGAAATTCAAGGAGGTGAACAACGCCTACCAGGTTCTCAGCGATCCGGAGAAACGGCAGCGCTATGATGCCATGGGCCACGAGGCCTTCACCCGGGGCGGAGGCGCCTCCGGCGGAGGCCCCGGCATGGATCCCATGGATATCTTCAGCCAATTCTTCGGAGGACGAGGAGGCGGGGTGGAGTTCGACTTGGGGGATCTCTTCGGCTTCGGCGGCGGAGGACGGGGACGCTCCTCCCGCAACGGCCCCCAGAGGGGAAAGGATCTCCTCTATACCCTCTCCCTGGATTTCGAGGATACGGTATTCGGGGGAAAGAAAGTCATTAAGGTCCCCCATCAGGTCCATTGCTCCCGCTGCCACGGAAAGGGCGGCGAGCCGGGAAGCAAAACCACAGTTTGCCCCGTGTGCCACGGCGCCGGACACGTGGTTCAGCCCAGCGGCTTCTTCAGCGTGAGCAAAACCTGCGGCCGCTGCCGGGGCACGGGCACCATCATCGACAAGCCATGCCAACAGTGCCATGGCGCAGGAGAGGTGGAGAAGGTGGACGAGTTGACCATCACCATCCCCGCCGGCATCAACACCGGAGAACAGCTGCGCTTGAGCGGACAGGGAGACGCAGGCCCCATGGGCGGACCCAGCGGAGACCTCTACGTCCAGATGGATGTGAGGCCCAGCGATGTCTTCGAACGCCGGGGAAATGACCTCTTCTGCGAAGTGCCTATCCCCGTGACGACGGCTATCCTGGGAGGCCCTGTCCAGGTGCCTACCATTACGGGCCTGGAAGAACTGGAAATCCCCGCCGGCATCCAGAATGGCACTACCCTACGGATCCGAAGGAAGGGAATGCCCAGCCCCCAAGGGGCAGGACGGGGCGACGAATATGTCCGCATTCGCGTGGAGGTGCCCCGCAGCCTCTCCTCCGACCAGAAGAAGAAACTCCGGGAGTTCGCCAGCCTCTCCTTCGATGCCTCCCAATATCCAGAGGGAGCCGCCTTCCAGAAGAGGGCAAAGAAGTGGGATCTGAAATAGACCCACACAGAGGAGACAGAGAAGGGTAACACAGAG
>JAEDMH010000098.1 GCA_016303095.1 Lentisphaeria bacterium
ATCCCCGGGCGGGACGTGCGAAAGCACGGACCGCCTCTCTGTGCTCTCTCTGTGCCCGGCTTGCCGGGCCCTCCGTGTCCTCCGTGTTAAAAATCTCCGTGCCCTCCGTGTGCGCCGCAGGCGCCTCTGTGGCTTCCGTGTTAAAAATCTCTGTTTCCTCCGTGTCCTCCGTGTCTCCAGGGCAGCGCCTTTTTGCGACACGATTTACAAATGCGTCACAACAGAAGAGGAGTTCCGTGGGCTATAGTACGGGCATTTCCTGCGGATTCTGGCATCCGTCGTGAACGTGTCTGGGATTTTGGGGGAGACTTTGGTTTTGGTTCCCGTCTCCTCCTTTCCTGTTTTTTGATGGAGGTATTTTTGCCATGGGTCGTTCCCTTTCGTCCCTTTTCTCCCTTTTGTTTCTTTTTTCCTCCCTGACCCTTTTTGGGGGCACCTATGTTCACTCCACGCCGAAGGAGTTGCAGGACAAATTGGCGGCGACGGTGGAGAATGCGGCCAAGGAGTTCAACTTTGCCATTCGTGGGGTTGCCCGGCGTCGTCTTCAGAAGAGCACCCGTCCCTACGACAAGCTGGTTTTGGAGATTGAGGGAGAGCAGGTCACCTTTGAGCGGAATGGGGCGGACCGGATGACAGGGCTCATTGGCGGTCCTGCGGTGGCGTGGCTGGAGAATCAGGTCACCTTCACCCGTCGGGAGAATGACGGTGCCTTGGTGCAGACCTTTACGGCAGAGGATGGGGTGCGCACCAATGTCTATCGCTTCGCCGAAGATGGGAAAACCCTCTTCCTGGACATCACAGTGAAGAGTCCCAAACTCTCCGCCCCCCTGGTTTACACCCTGCAATATCGCCTCCAGGAGTAGAGCGGCCTGGTTTCCCAAAGAAAGAGGGGGGGGGCCTCAGGAGGGATGTTCTGACGGAAGGTGCTACATTTCCATCAGAACCGTTCTCTTCCGGGCAAGGCGTGGCAAGATCACGCCATATAATCATATAACTACCTGGAATGCAGATAGTTATGTGATTATTTGTCCTTTCCCGAGGAGAAATCCCCCTTGCATTGACAGCCTTCCCCCTCTTTTTGGGTTTTGCCATGGCCAGCCTATACACCAATCTGGAGAGCCGTTCCTGGGAGCAGGTATTGGAGTTGAACCGTCCTGCCCTGCCCCGTCCCCCCTTCTCTGCCCACTGTCCCCTCAACTATGCGGGAGGCAGAGAGATGGTCATTTTGGACGGGGCTTTCAACGTGGCGGTGCTTCCCATGCCGTCCGGGATGGACAACAACAATGAGGAGCATCGGAAGTTTCTCCAGGGGTTGTCTCTACGCACATTAACCTTTTTGCCGGATGAAGCGCCCTTTCTCATGGACTTCCATCATGGCAAGCTGGAGCGTCTTCAGGGGAGTCTTCCCCAGTTTCGGGCCTCGTACTACGCCTATTTCACCCAATGGACCTTTCAATATGCCATGGGAGCGGAAGGGAGGCTGGCCATTCGGGCCTCGCTGCGGAACGAAGGAGAGAAGACGGAGCGAAAGCACCTGTGGCTCAAGGTCGCCCATCCCCTGGAGAAATCCTTCTACGACTATCATTATGTGACCTACCACTTCACCGCCAACCACTTCCCGGCCCAGGACACCTCCTGCCAATATCGGGACAATGCCCTCTGGCACCAGGACCGCCCCATTCTCCGATGCTCCCCCGGGGATTTCCAGGTGGAGTGGGTGGAGGAAGCCCATTTCCAGGACAAGGACTATACGGATGGGAAATTTCATTGGGACAGCCCCTACTTTGTCCACCGGGAGTATCGCCTTCAGGATGTGCGCCATCTCCTCCATTTCCAGGTGGAGCTGGCGCCTGGGGAGGAAAAATCCCTGGAATTGACCCTGGAGACCACCCTCCGGGAGAGTCTGCCTCCCGCCTTGCCCAGCTTTCAGGAGGCCTGTCGCTACGGGGAAGAGCGTTGGGCCGAGGAGGAGAAAGGGATCGCCCAAGTAGACTTTGGAGACCCTTCCCTGAACCACCGCTTCCTTACCCTGCAGCGGGTCACCCGGCAACTCCTCTTCACCATGGACTGGCCGGGCAAAGGGGAGATCCTCTTTCCCTGCCAGGGAGGCATGAGCGAACGCTTCTTCATGTGGGTCTGGGAGGCCATGTGCGCCTTCCTCCCCATGATGAGACTGGGATATTTCCAGGAACCCCGACGCCTCCTGGAATTCATCTTCTCCCTCCAGGACGGGGGATATCCCCCCGTGGGAGAATTTGTGGAGGCCCCGGGAGCCATCGGCACCACCGGCCCCAAATGGGCCTGCGTCACTGGCAGCGCCCTCACCTGGGCCGCCCTCTATCTCCAGGCCTCCCAGGACCACGATTTCGCCCAGAAGTACCTGGCCCCCATGGCCCGGGCCTGCGGCTGGATCGAAGCCCAAATCCGGGCGCCCCATCCCCCAGACTACCCCTACCCCGGACTCATGCCCAGGGCTTGCTCCACCGATGCGGACTACGGACGCCTGGTCATCACCACAGACAACTGGTCCTGCCGGGGCATGGAGCTGGCCGCCCAGGTCCTGAAACAATACGGGCATCCCCAGGGAGAACACTTCGCCCAAGTGGCGGCCCGCTACAAGGCCGATCTCATGGCCTGCTTCCAGGATCTGACCCAGCCCGATGGCTATGTGCGCCGACAAATCGACGACTCCGGCATCTACTGCCAGGGCTTCGTCAATTGCGACTCCTTCTCTTATCTGGCCTACTCCGGCCTGGTCTCCCTCCACGATCCCCTCATGCGCCGCTTCATCCGCTGGTGCGAAGACCACTCCTGCCAGGATTTCTTCTTCGGCCCCATGACCCCCCACCTGATCTACATCGGCACAGGAGAGGAAATCGCCGCCCTGGTCCAGATGGCCAACGGAGAAACCAAAAAGGCCTGGAGCGCCATCCAGGCCTTCGAACGCTACGGCTGCTCCCAGGATTGCTTCCTCACCCAGGAACGCTTCGACCTGGATGACCCGGAACACATCTCCTGGCAGCCCAATGCCTCCAATAACGGAAGAATGATGGACATGGAACTGGCCCGCCTCTATCTGGAAACCGACCAGGAAATCCTGGTGCTGGCCGGCTTCGCCCCCTTCGAACTCCAAGTCCCCGGACGACACTTCGCCATCCATGGACTCCATACCCCCTATGGACGGCTGGACATGGACGCCCAGGACGGCAAAGTCGCCCTTCACTGGGATACGCCCCCCAAACTCCCCCTGCGGCTCCCCCAAGGCTGGCAACGGGTGGACACCCTGCCCTGATCCCTCCCTTCTTCACGCCGAAAACGCCCCCCGGAAAGCGGTTTCCGGAGGGCGTTTTCGGTTTCCTTTCGGGGGATGGGAGAGCGAGTCAAGGGAGGAAGGGAAGCATGGCCCAATAGAACCAATTTCCCAAGGTCACCCAGAGAAGAGCCGGCACGGCAAAGAAAGGAGCGAAGGGGAGCTGTCGCCAAACCAGGGGCTGGCTCTGTCCCTTTCTGGGAAAGGCGGCGGAGATCAATCCCACCAGGCTTCCCAGAAGGGTTCCCCCGGCCAGCAGGATCACTGTGGCGTCCGCCCCCAGAAACGCCCCCGTCATGGCCAGCATCTTCACATCTCCCCACCCCAGGGCCTCCTGGGGAAGCTGGCGCCCTGTGCTCTTGGCCATCGCCTGAAGGGCCTTCTTCCCGAAAAAATAGACCGCCGCCAGAAGAAGAAATCCCAGGCCCATGCCCAGGAGACAATCCGCCAGGGCGGCTAGGCGGAGGGAGAGCCACTCCGGCAAGGGCGCATTCTTCACCACCTCCACCAGACTTCGACTGAAGCTGGCGCCGTAGTGGGGGTTGGCGGGATTCGCCAGAACGGGGCGGGAGAGGGGAAAAACCAGGGTGCACAGCACGGCGAACACCATGCCGGAGTAGGTCACCAAATTGGGCAGGATTCTGTGTTCCCAGTCAATTCTCGCCAAGGAAAGCATCGCTCCGGCGAACCAGAACCAGGGGAGCAGCGTGGACAGGGGCAAGCCATCCTGCCACACCCGCAGGGCCACCAGACTATATAAGCACCCCACCGCCGCCTCCCCGGCAGGATACTTCCAGGAAATGGGCTGATGACACTGGTGACAACGCCCGCCCAAAAACAGCCAGCTCAAAATGGGGATGTTCTCCCAGGGGCGAATCCCATGGCCGCATTTGGGGCAGGTGCTGGGAGGACGCACCAGAGACATGCCACGGGGAACCCGCCAGACCACCACGTTCAGAAAACTCCCCACGATAGCGCCAAAGACAAATCCCAGTGCCGCGATCATGCCCATGTCTTCTCCCTCCGGCTCCCGAATGCCCCCCCCCCGAAACCACGGAAGGAGACACCCGGTTCTATGCCCTCTACCGGAAGCCGAAGAACTCCCGGGGACGCTCGTAGCACAGACGACGAGCCAGCATCCGGCCCACGCTCATGGGCATCTGCCCCCGATCCACCTGGTCGCCCAACACCCCAGCCAAGGTGCGACGATAGACATCGAAGCGAGAGCCGTAGGAGAGAATCTTCCGGGAATCGGAGACCATCCCCGTCATGTTGGAGAAGAGGTCGATGGAGGCCCCCAGCTCCAGCTGGCTCCGAATGCCCACATAGGAGTCATTGAGCCACCAGGCGGGTCCCAGGCACACATTGGCGCCAAAGGCCCGGGTCAGCATGGCCATGGTGGCATTGTGGGCGGGATTCATGTTGTAAAGAACCACCTTCAGGCGTCCATCAAAGCGATTCAGCAGAGGCAGAAGGGGTTCCAGGGCCGCCGTGTTGTGGTCGGAGACGTCTCCCCCCACGTCTGCCCCAAGTTTCCGGAAGAGAGAGGCGCGCACATCCCGCACGGCGCCATAGTGCACCTGGAAGACCCAACCCTTGGCCGCATCCAGTTCCGCCATCTCGTTGAGGAAGAATCCCCGGAAAAGGACCGCCTCCGCCTCCGTCAGCTTCTCTCCCGAACGGGCCTTCTGGAAGAGAGCCTCCGCCGTCTTGCGGTCCGGGGAGAAGGTCTCCGGCACCAGCACGCCATGGTCGGAAGCCACCGCCCCCAGCTTGCCCATGGCATCGTGGGCCTGGGCCAGCACATCCAGGAAGTCGTCCAGGCATTGGAGGGAGCGGTTCCAGCGAGCGCCCAAGCGATCCACATACCCGTTCCAGGTCTCTTTCTGGATGTTCATGGCATTGTCCGGGCGGAAGGTGGGACGCACCCGGCCCGCTAGACGGCTCTGGCCAAGCCGCTCATGGTATTCCAGGGTATCGGCGGGATCGTCGGTGGAGCACATGGCCTCCACATTCATGGCGAGAATCAGAGACTGGGGAGAGAACTCCGGCGTCTGCAGCTTCCGACGGGATTCCTCCCAGATGGCCAAGGCGTTCTCCTCGTTGATCTCCAGGGAAATCCCCAGGCGGGTGCGCAGATCCAGATGAATCCACTCATAGGTGGGATTGCCGGCAAAGAGGGGGAAGACCTTCGCCAAGGCCATCCACTTCTCCTGGTTCGACGCCTCCTTCCCCGTGATGAGGGACTCCTCCACTCCGCATTTCCGCATGAGCTCCCATACATAGTGATCGGTGGCCGCCTCCGCCTCCCACAGATCCTGGAACCCCCGGTCCTCCGCCAACGCCTTCACGTCACAGTGGTTGTGGGGATCCAAAATGGGCAGACCGCCCACCTCTCCGTAAAGAGCCTTGGCGGAATCCGTGGTCAATAGGTAGTTCGCATCAAGAAAAGCCATGGTCGTAAGGGGTTGAAAAGAGGGAAAAAAGGAATACCAGAGACTCGCTCCCTAAAAGCGATACCACATCTAGCGCACCACCAGGCCCACCAGGCGCCCGGGAACGGCAATCTCCTTCACCAGGGTCTTGCCCTCCAACAGGGCCTGGACCTCGGGATTGGCGTGAACTAGGGCCAGGAGCTGCTCCTTGTCCGCCTGGGCAGGCACCATCATGCGCACCTTGGGCTTCCCGTTGAGCTGCACCAAAATCTCCACTTCGTCCACCTTGAGCTTTTCAGAATCGAAGGCGGGCCAGGCATGGTAGGCCAGGGTATCCTGGTGTCCGAAGCGGCTCCAGAGCTCCTCGCAGATATGGGGAGCCATGGGGGAGAGGAGGAGGATCGCCGTCTCCAGAGCCTGGCGATTCCGGTGCTCCAGCTTGGAGAACTCGTTTTGGAAGACCATCAGCTGGCTGATGGCGGTGTTGTAGGAGAGGGATTCGATATCCTCGGAGACCTTCTTGATGGTCTGGTGGAGCAGACGCTCCTGGTCCCGGGTGAGGGGGGTGTCATCCACCTGAGGCGCCAATGCGCCGGTGTCGGTGTCAATGCACATTCTCCAGAAGCGGTGGAGGAAGCGGTAGACGCCCTCCACTCCCTGGGTGGACCAGGGTTTCACTTCCCGCAGAGGACCCATGAACATCTCATACAGGCGGAAGGCATCCGCCCCATACTGACGGATGACATCGTCGGGATTCACCACGTTCTTCAGGGACTTGGACATTTTGGCGGGAAGGCTGGTGAGTTCCTCGCCCGTCTCCTTGTGGAAGAACTTGCCGTCCCGGGCCTCCACCAAATCATTGGGCACCAGGACACCCCGGGCATCCTTGTAGGAAATGCCTAGAATCATCCCCTGGTGGATGAGGCGCTTCCAGGGTTCGGGCGTGGAGACCAAGCCCAGATCGTAGAGGACATGGTGCCAGAAGCGGGAGTAGAGGAGGTGAAGCACGGCGTGTTCCGCGCCGCCCACGTAGAGATCCACAGGCATCCAGTATTTCTCCTTTTCCGGATCCCATCCCTGCTTGTCATTGTGGGGATCGATATAGCGGAGGTAGTACCAGCAGGAGCCCGCCCACTGGGGCATGGTGTTGGTCTCCCGGGTGCAGACCTCCCCCGTCTTGGGATCGGTCCACTTGAGCCATTCCTTGGCCCGGGCCAGGGGCGGCTCCCCGTTCTCCGTGGGCTTGTAGTCCTCCAACTCCGGCAGCACCACCGGCAGCTGCTCCTCGGGCACCAGCCCCACATGGCCATCAGGATAGTGAACCAGGGGGAAGGGTTCGCCCCAGTAGCGCTGACGGCTGAAGAGCCAATCCCGAAGACGGAAGTTGACGGTGGCCTTGCCCACCCCCTTCTCCTCCAGCCACTGGTTGATGGCCTTCTTGGCCTCCTCCAGATTCATCCCGTTCAAATCCAAGCCCTGGTCGTTGGCGGAATTGCAGTGAACCCCGTCGCCCGTCCAGCAAACCTTGCCCGCCAGCACATCCTCCAGGGAAACGCCCGCCGCCTGGCACTCCGCCTCCGTGGGCTTCAGCACGCAAATGATGGGCAGATTGAACTTCTTGGCAAAGGCAAAGTCCCGGGTGTCGTGCTCCGGCACGGCCATGATGGCGCCGGTGCCATAGGAGGCCAGGACATAGTCAGAGATCCACACGGGGATTTCCCGCCCGTTCACGGGATCGATGGCATAGGCGCCGGTGAAGACGCCGGTCTTGTCCTTGTTGAGCTCCGTCCGGTCCATGTCGGACTTGTGGCGGGCGGCCTCGGCGTATTCCTCCACGGCCTGGCGCTGCTCCTCCGTGGTGATCTTCTTCACCAGTTCATGTTCCGGAGCCAGCACCATGTAGGTGGCCCCGAAAAGGGTATCGGGACGAGTGGTGTAGACGGTGATCTTGAGTCCCTCATGCCCCTTCACCAGGAAATCCACGTGGGCGCCGGTGGAGCGGCCAATCCAGTTCCGCTGCATCTCCAGGGTGCCCTCCGGCCATTCCAGCCCCTCCAGACCCTCCAGCAGTTTCTCCGCATACTCGGTGATCTTCAACACCCACTGGCGGATGGGCTTGCGCTCCACAGGATAGTTCCCCACCTCGGAACGGCCGTTGATCACCTCCTCGTTGGCCAGCACTGTCCCCAAAGCGGGGCACCAATTCACCGGCTGGAAGGATTCATAGGCCAGCCCTTTCTCGAAGAGCTTGCTGAAAATCCACTGGGTCCACTTGTAGTATCCGGGATCGCAGGTGCGGATCTCCCGATCCCAGTCAAAGGAGAAGCCGAAGGCCTCCAACTGACGCTTGAAGGTCTTGATGTTCTTGGCGGTGGTGATCTCCGGATGGGTCCCCGTCTTCACCGCATACTGCTCCGCCGGCAGACCAAAGGCGTCCCACCCCATGGCGTGAAGCACATTGTAGCCCTTCATGCGCTTGTAGCGGCACCAAATGTCACTGGCGGTATAGCCCTCGGGATGCCCTACGTGAAGACCCGCCCCGGAAGGATAGGGGAACATGTCCAGCACATAGACCTTCTCCCGGGTGGCATCACAGTCCACCGCGCGGAAGGTCTTGTTCTTCGCCCAGAAATCCTGCCACTTGGGTTCGATTTTCGCAGGTTCGTAGGCATTGCAGGTCACTTGGTCACTACTCATGGCACATCCAAAGAGGAAAGAGCCGGCCACACCGGCTGGGAATCACAAGGAGAAATAGGAAAAGGAAAAGCTCGCGCAAAACAGCCTCTAGAAGGCGCAGAGCCAAAAATCCCCGTACTATAAACTGACCCCCGAAATCGACCCGCCCCTACCCAGGAATTCCCCGCCCCAAAGCTAGAGAAGCTAGAGAAGCTAGAGAAGCTAGAGAAGCTAGAAATCTAAAAGTCTAGAAATCTAGGACTTGCATCCTAAAGAAATCCCAAGGCGGGACGTGCGGATAGCACGAACCGCCTCTTTGTGCTCTTTGTGTGCCCGGCTTGCCGGGCCCTCCTTCCCGGGGGTTTCGGTCGGGCGTTTAGCCCTCCCTTCACCCCCGTCTAGCGATCCTCCCACCCCT
>JAEDMH010000099.1 GCA_016303095.1 Lentisphaeria bacterium
GCGCACGCTCCGCCCTGGGGGAGTTTCTAAACCTCTAGATCCTCTAGATCCTACAGATCTGGGGAACAAAAAAGGGCTGCGAAACATCTTTCGCAGCCCTTTTGTCTTTCTCCTAGGAAGGAGAATTAGTGGCGGAAGTCAGGCAGACCGCGGACTTCGTTGGCGCGGAGAGGCTGGCCATCGGGTTTCACCAAGCGGACGTTGACAAACATCAGCAAATTGGTCTTGGTGGTCTGTTCGCCACGGCTGGTGAAGAGGTGTCCCAGCACAGGGAGATGTCCCAGCACAGGAACCTTATCCTCGAAGCGCTGGAGTTTTTCCTGGATCAGGCCACCCATGACCACGGTTTCATTATCATAGACCACCACCGCGGTCTTGATCTCCCGCTTGGTAAAGATGGGCATGGTGAAGATCATGTCAAAGGTCACGCCATTCTGCACCCCCTGGGTATTGTAGGTGGTGTCATACCCCACCAGATCGGTGACCGAGGGGATCATATCCAGGTAGATGGAGTAGGAATCGGGAGCCACGGTGGGGGTGACATCCAGGACCACACCCAGGTCGGTGGCGGTGAACTCCTCAGGCACAGAAGGCTTGTAGCTATTGGTATAGCCGCCGGTGAGGCTGCCGGAGCTGGAGGACTCCATCTCGGGTTCCGTCCAGGAGAAGGCGAAGTAGCGCTGGGTCACCACCTTCAACTGGGCGGTCTGTCCGCTGATGGTGGTCACCTTAGGAGCGGAGAGGACATCGGAATTCTTGGACTGCTCGATGGCGTGGATCACGGTATTGAAGGCGTAGTTCCCCAGAACCGTGTAGACATTGAAGATGGAGTCGTTCAAGGAGGCGGTATTGAAGACCTCGCTGGCAAAGCGGACGCCATTGGACATTCCGATGGAGCCATTGGCGGTCTGACTGCCCAGGCCCATCATGAAGTCACCTGTGCGGACACCTCCGTGGCCGTTGATGAGGCCGTGGTCTACGCCATTGGAGGCAGGACGATAGGAGACGCCACCACCCTCGAAGGACCACTCGAAGCCCAGGGTATTCAGGTCGGTCTGTTCGATTTCCACGAACTTGGACTCGATGGAGACCAGGCGAGGAATCTTGTTGATCTCTTCCAGAATCCGCTTGATGGCCCGTTGCTGTTCGATGGTGTGGTGAACCACGAGACGACCGGTCTTGGGGTAGTAGCAGATGCTGGCGCCCATGGGCATGGGAACACCCATGGCCCGGAAGATGCTTTCGGCGCTGTAGAAGGTGCCGCCGCCCTTCTTGGAAGAACTGCCAAAGGGCGCTTGATCCTCGGAATTGTCATCGTCATCGTCATCATCGTCGTCGTCATCATCATCGTCATCGTCGTCGTCATCGTCATCGCTGACGGGGGAGGAGAGCGAGGACATCTTTTTCCGAGTTCTGGGAGAATCGAAGACGCCGGCCTCGATGTTATAGAAGCGGGTCTCCATGGGATCCATCTCAATCATCCTATGGGCCACGATGACAGAGGACTCGGCGTTGCGGATGCGGAGTCCGAACTGCCAGGAGAGGTAGTCCAAGACCTCTCGGGGGGTGATGTTGGTGAGGTTCAGGTTCACCAACTTCTCCTCCAAGCTTTCGCCGGTGGCCATGCCGGTGCTAGCCACGGGGTTCGTGCCATAGTTCCCGAAGTCACCACCCATGCCGGCATTGGGATCCATTCCCATGCCGCCATTCATGTTGTAGCCGCCGTTCATGTTATAGCCGCCACCCATGTTGCCGCCATAGCCGCCACCCATGTTGCCGCCATAGCCGCCACCCATGTTGTTGTAGCCGCCGTTCATGTTGCCGCCATAGCCGCCGCCCATGTCGCCGCTGCCATAGCCGCCATTGCCACCACCACTATAGGAGGCACCGCCAGTGGCTCCAGCCATGCCGCTGCCACCCTCGCTGTTCACCTGGTAGCCGGCAGGAGTATAGCCAGGCATCCCTGCATCGGCCATGGGCACCAACATGGGAACGATGTTGATGCCCACGCCATCAGGATCGGCCTTCTTGATCTCCCGGGGGAGGATCTCCGTCAACACGTCTTTGAGGGTTTCGTTGTCAATGACCAGATTCTGGATATGGATCTCATCCAAACGCTTGTTGATTCCTTGGATGTCATCGTTTTTCCGAATGGTCTGAGTGGTGGAGAAGTCCGCAGCGCCCTGCATCAAGGGGGTGACAGGGTCGGACCACTTCCAGCGCACCTCCGCCATGCGGTCCTTCAGCAAGGTCTCCAATTTCTCGTTGGCGGCGGACTCCATGGTCTCGTCAATCTTGGCCAGTGCGCGAATGGCGGCCAGGCAGTAGGGATCCAGCACAAGAGCCTGCTCAAATTGCTCCCGGGCCTGAGCGTAACGGCCATTCTGGAGATAGACCTGACCGGATTTCAAGGCGATCCGCACTTCCTGGTCGTGATCCTTCAGATCCGGGATCAACTCGGCCACAGAGGTCTTGGCCAGGACGCTGACTTCCTGCTTGATGCTGCGCAGGGTTTCGATATTCTTATTCAGACGATCCTCATCCCGGGCGTCCATGATGTAGTCAGACTGGGCGCAGTTTTCCAGGAGCTTGATCTCCTCGTCAAAGTGGTCCACCAGGGAGAAGGTGTTTACGCAATCCTCCGTTTCCTCATCGTCCAGAGCCTTCTGGGCTTGCATCTCGTTTTTCGCCAAGGCAATCTTCTGCTCCAGAATGGCCACGGAAAGATAGCCCGTACCCTCTTCCTTGTTCTTCTGGCCCATGAGAGAGAAGACTTCCGCCAAGCGGGAGTGGAGGCGAAGACGGAGGGCGGCGGCTTCCCGGAGAGCTTTCGTCACTCCCGGATCCGCATCTCCGCTCTGTCCCTTCATCTCCACCAGGATATTGGTGGCCTCAATCAGGGCCTTCTGGGCCTGGAAACACTCCTCCTTGGCGCGATCCAGGTGACCTTCGCTATAGACGGAGGCAGCGGAGGCGTAGTGGTTGTTGGCCTTAGCGAGGGCATCTTGGGCCCGCCCCAGCTTTGCCTTCGCCGCCGCATTCTCCGCTTCACGCTTCGAGGTGGCCAGCAGATTGGTGAAACGAGCATTCAACGCATCCAAGGTGATCCCAATGCCCGCAACCTGATTCTTCAGGGCCTCGAGCCTTTCCCCCTGTTCCGGGGACAACTTCTCCTGCTGCTCGGGAATCTGCAAATCCGCAATAATCGCCGTGCATTCCCCATTCAGACTCAAGAGCTGTCCCTTCACCCGAAGCTTATCCTGATCCAGGAGCTCCTTAGCCTTCACCAGATCCATGCTGTCCAGCGTGGCTTGGATGACCTGGATTTGGCCATTCATCTTCTGGAGGTTCCCCTCCACCTTGTCCAGCTTCTTGTCCGTTTCCACATCGTGAAGCTTGGCAAATGCTTCCCCGTGGCTTTCCGCCTGTACCAGGGGCTGATCCTTTTCCTCCTCCTGCAACGCCTTTTCCTGAGCGAGGATCTCGGCCTCCGTCAGCTCCTTTGCCGCGGGGACCTCGGTCTCCACGGGGGAAGGCGCCTGGTTTTCCTGTGCCCGGAGAGTGGCTGGCGCCATCGTCAAGAGGAAGATGGCACCAAGCAGGATGCGCAAGGAACTCCGGAGTTCGTGGATTTTCGTTTGCTTAATCATGGACTCTAAGGGCTCTGTCCTTTACCAAGAGATGGATTGGACTTATGCCATCGTTCAGGTTGGCGTTATGCTTGATTGAGAATTCAAATGGAAAAGTATTTCTGACCCATCCTTTTTTCCCGCCGTCGCCGAGGCCAGGAGCGGCCTTCCTCGGAAAGAGGACGATCCTCTTGTTCAGAAGGCGCCCGGCGTTCTGCCCTGGGGGAGAAGCTCTCTCCTGCAGGGGGAAGAGAAGGGAATTAGAAGCCTGCTCCGTTCATGCCCATGCCGCCGCCTGGGGCATTGTTCATAACGGGAGGAAGGAAATCGTGATTGGGGGCTTCGGAAGGAGCGCTGTAGGGATTGTAGGGAGTCTTGTCCAACTCCACCAAGGGAATCGCCGTGCCATTGACGGGAACCCCCTGCTCGGACACCTGCATGAGGCGGATCACAGGCGCGCCTTCCGGGGTAGTGGTACCATCCAGTTCCAAGACTTGGTAGTATTCCACCATGGGGCCGGTCTCCTCCTCGAAGGAGAAAACGGGAGTCGTGCCGCCCATGCCGGAACCCATGGCATTGGGGCCATTGCCCCGCTGCTTCACCAAGGGGAAGATGTCTCCTGGCTGCACAGAAAAAGAGATCTGGGGATCCATCATCCCCCCATTCCCGGACTGTCCGGCGCCCATGGCGCCAGCCTGGCCCATGCCCGCTCCCATGCCGGGAGCGACAGGGCGACCGCCCATCTGGGGAGACCGTCCCTTGGAGGATTCCTCCACCTGTTTCGCATATCCCTTCAGCTGCTCCTGGGTCCAGGAGAGAGGGCGGAATCCGAAGAGGTGATTGCCCAGGTAGCGGAGGCGAATGGAGAAGCCGGACTTCTTGGGAACGGTCTCGTTCACCTTCAAGGTGTAGGTCTCCGAGCCATTGGAGATGGTGACCGAATCCTCCTGGATGGCGGTGATGGTAAAGCCGGCCATGCCGGGAACGCCAGCCGCCACCCTGTAGCTCTTGGACGCTCCCGTGAAGACGACGCTCCAGTCCGCAGGATTGTCAGAGCCGGCCTTCTTCACTCGGGCCAGCACCACGGGAAGATTTTCCGGCGCAGCAAGCTCCACGCGAAGAAGGTACGCCAGGGGGGGGACGCTTTCAGGATCCTCCATGTCCGTCCCCGCCCGATACTCCTCCAGATTCAGGAAGCCATCCTGATCCTGGTCGAGCATGGCGTCGAAGCGGTAGCGGTAATGAAGGAAAGTGGTTTCCTTTTCAAAGACATCGGGAATGCCATCCTGGTCCAGATCGTGTTCCGGGGGCATTTCCGGGCCGATTTTCTCCTGCTCTGTTTGGCATTCCGGGCAGGTATCGACAGAGTAGGGGAGAATATAACCACACTTGGGGTTTTTACAAATAACCACCTTCCCCCCCTCCAGGAGTCCCGTGGTTTCTCCGCCGTTGGGGGACTTGGTCAGTTCCACCTTGGTCTGGGGGGCATTGAGAATCTCCTCCAAATTCTCGAATTTCTCAGAGCCCAGTTCCTCCAAGAGACTATCGCACTGGACAGCCTTTTCGGCGTGGGCTCTGGCCTCTTTGGTCTCCTGGTGGGTTTCCTCCTGGGACTTGGAGACGTATCTCAGGCTGAAGAGGAGCAGAAGCAGGCAGCTCACCAGAATCAGCTTCTCGTAATGTCGAATGATGAAGTCCACTGTTTATCCTTTCCTTAGTCTGCTGGATTGGAAACGGTCCGCCGCAGGGATTCCCCTTCCGAGGGATTCGGGTTGGCTCTACTCGTTTTCTCCCTCAGGGGCGTTGAACTCAATGAGATCCAGAGTGATTTCCGCCTGGATGCTCCGGGGGGCGCGGAAGACGAAATTATCCTGCCGCTTGGGTTCTTCGTACGTCAGGAGAGACTCGTCCAGATTGGCCAGGTTCTGGATGCCCTCCATGCCTCCCATGGTATTTGCGCCGCCCCGCGGGGAGCGTCGGGGAGTGTTGGAGGAGGCGCTCCGTCCGCTGGAGCTACGGGGAGTGCGTCGTTCAGATTCGGCATTGCGGGGGCTTCGGCCTCTTCCCATGGAGGGGGTTCCTGCGGTCATTCCCCCCTCCCGTCCCGTGGTTCCTCCCAAGGTGGCAGCCTGCTTGGCCAGGAGGGCCTGCCGTTTCAGGAGGGCGATTTGGGTATATTCCTCGGCGGGGGATTCGGAAGCCTCGTCATAGAGAGAGAGGTTTCGGATGATGAAGAGGTAGTTGGGATCCTGAGAGAGGCGGTTCAGGAAGGTTTGGAGGACGGCGGGAGAGGCGGCGAGGGAGACCACGATGGGGGTGACGGTGTATCCGTCGCCCTCCTCCGTCAGGAGAGAGCGGGGGAAAGTCAAGTCGTCCACCCGTTTCACGCCAGAGCGTCCCAAGACATCCACCAGTTCCCGGTAGATATCCAGCTGTCGGAAAATCGGGAGGAAATCCTGTTCGATGATGGGTTTGTTATCGCTGTTGGTCTCTGCCAGCTTTCCGCCGATGGTTCCCTGGAAGTCCATCTTGTAGGTCACCAGAGCGAGGCGGGTGATGGCCGCCAGCTGAGCGTCCAGCATATCCCTGGCCTGGCTGGAAGTGCGGGGGAGCGTGGGGTGGAGGGAGAAGCGCCGATGGAGTTCCGTGCGCATTTCCTGGAGGGCGTTCACGGCGGTTTGGCGATTGCGTTCTGCAATGGAGGAGTTTTCCAGTTCCCCCGTGTGGCTATCCTTCTCCAACTTCCATCCGGACCGGTTCACGGTGTCGATCCAGGATTTCAGCGAGTCGATTTCCGCCTTTTCCTTGGTGATCTCCTGCCGGGTCGCATAGGTAAGCCAAAGAATGCCTCCAAGCAAAACGAGGAATATCAGCGCACACAGGAGAATTCCCCAATGTTTTTTCAGAATGTCCATGGCGGAAAGAAAGAGGAAGGGAGAGAAGAGGGGGGGGACGGGGAGTCCGGGAAAGGGGGAGGCGAGAGAGGAAGGAGAGAAGAGGAACGGGGGCTAGTTCATTCCTCCCCCGGGGCCGCTCATGCCGCTGGCGTTGGTGGTGGACTGGCTCCAGGGGTAGGCTTCCACCAGAACGTTGAACTTCAACTGGATTTGGAAGTCATTTCCATTCTCCAGATACTCGCTCTTTTGAATGGAAACCACGCCGGTGTATTCCTCCTCGGCGCTGAAGAGCTGGGACTTCTTCAAATTGCGGACGAAGAGCAGCTCGCCGGACTGATCCTGATAGTCCGGCTCCAGGGGGCGGGGGATCTCGTTGCCCTCGTCGTCGTACTGAGCCTCCTCCTCTGACTCCTGGCTCGCCTCTTCCTTCTCGGGCACCTCGAAGGGGTAGACGGGTTCCCTGGCCAGTTCGGGATCCTTGCCGAAGGCATCCTTTTTCTGGCGGATGGTGTGCGCCTGGATCATCACGCCGCCGACGGTGGTGAGGGAGGGAAGATTGGAGCCGGTGCCGGAGCCGAACATGTCAGAGCCGTCCATGGACATGGTCATGGAATCCGATCCCATGCCTCCCAGGCTGAACATGTCATCGCCGCCGGTGGCGTTTCCCTCTTCCTCCTCCACGATGCTTTGCTGTTCGATGGCGGGAAGATCCCCGAAGACGGGCTCGATGGAGTCGATCCAAACATAATCGGGGCGGGCGCGGAAGATTTCCTCCAGAATCATGGGCCACTTGGCCCGTTGCATGAGGAAGCCCTTCTGGTCATTCACCTGGCCCAGAGCCCCTTCCGCCTCCCCCACGGCGCGCTTGATCTCCTCGTAGGCAGGCTTATACGTGGCCTGGACCTTCTCGTAGGCGTCCTTCTGGGCTTTCGTCTCCTTCAGCGCCTGCTGCATCCCCAGATAGATCAGGCAGAACATCAGCAGGAGAGTGACCATGGCCCCCACGAAATAGGGTTTCTTGTAATGGAGGGACTGCTGGCTGGCCACTTCCCGGGGAAGGAGGTTGATTTCCACAGGGCAGGTGGTGGAGTAGCGCAGAGCCAGACCCACCACTTCGCTGAAGGTATGGGCCACTTCCGAGAAGCGCTGCCGGTCGATCACGGGATCCAGGGCGATGCAGCCCAGGGGATTGAAGTACTCCACGGGGAGGGCGAACTTTTCGGCGAAGAACTGGTCGCAATAGGTCAGGATGGTGGAGCCGCCGGTGAGATAGACCTTCACGGGGTCGCTGCCATGCTGCTGGGTCTTGTAGATGGCGATGGAGCGGCTGATTTCTCCGAAGAGCCGCATCATCACCTGGCGGACGATCTTGGAGACATCTCCGCTGGTCTCGCTGGTTCCCTCCTCCTCGTTTCTGGCCACGAATCCGTGGCGTCGCTTCAACTCTTCCGCCTCGGGCTGCCCAATGGAGAACTTCCGGGAAATCTGCTGGGTGATGCTATGGCCGGCGATGGGGATTGTTCTTGCGTAGAACCGATTGCCTTCCAGGAACATCAAGTTGGTGGAGCGGCCGCCGATGGAGACCAGAATCACGCATCCGTCGCTTCCCAGCCCATTGGCTCGGGCGGCATTGTAGCAGGCTACCGGCGCCACGTCTACCAGCTGGGGAGAGAGCCCCACCCGCCGCACCGCTTGGACGATCTGCTGGACGATGTCCTTCTTCACCACCACGGAGAGGACGTCCATGGTATCCAGGGCCTCTTCGTTGCTGGCGATCAGCTGGAAATCCATGCTGATCTGGTCCAAGGGGAAGGGGAGATTCCGGGTCGCCTCGAACTCCGCCAGCTGACGGACCTGCTTTTTGTCGTTCTTCAGGTTATTCAGCTGTCCGAACCGGATCAGAGCGGTCTGTCCGGAGATGGAGAGCATGGTGCGGGAGGTATGGATATTGGCCTCCAGCAGCATTTGGCGCAGCACGCCCTCGATCACGCGAATCCGGTTGTCCTCGGAGATTTCCTCTTCGTACTCGCGGTGGGCGAAGCTGATCATCCGCATTCCGCCAGTCTGGTCGAACTCGAATTCGCCCATTTTAATGGCGGCGGCGCCGATATCAACACTTAAGAAGCGTTCGTTTTTGGCCATTTCTCTAAAGGATTCCGAGGGGTGGAGGCTCCCATGTCTGGGTCATGGTACAGGCCCCCGCCTCCCGGGGAAGGAGGGGCAAAAAAGTGACATCGGCTAATATACTTTTTTTCTGCGCAATTCAAGTCCTCCCCGATATTTTTTTCGCGG
>JAEDMH010000100.1 GCA_016303095.1 Lentisphaeria bacterium
GAGCAAATGAAACTGGCAATCCCCAAAAGGGTGCGTTTGATTTTTCTTTTCTCCTCCAGTTACAAGAAAAGAGAGATTCTCCGTCCCCCTCTTTTCGTTCCTGGGAAGAGCAGTATATTGACCCTTTTCCTCCGTCCTAACTTCCCTTCTCCCTCCTTCATTTCCAACGAAATCCCCCCATGAACGTCCGAACGTCCCGCCTCCTTCCCTTGACTCTTCTTTTCCTGGGTCTTCTCGCCTTCACTCCCGACTTTCTAGGGCAGGAAGCCGCCGTTGTCGCGGAGGCGGTGGAAGAAGCGGCGGCGGCCCCCGCCAGTCCCTTTGTCCGGACCTTCTGGGCCCTGGTTCCCCCCATAATCGCCATTGGGTTGGCTCTCCTCACCAAGGAGGTCTACTCCTCCCTCTTCATCGGCATCCTCTGCGGCGGCTTCCTCTCCGCCGGCTTCACCCATCCCCTGAAGGCCATGGACACGGTGGTCTCCACGGGCCTGATTGAGGCCGTAGCGGGCGGGGCCGGAATCTTCATCTTCCTGGTGATTCTGGGAGTGATGGCCGCCCTCATCACCCGCACCGGGGCGGCGGCGGCCTTTGGGCGCTGGGCCCACAAGAACGTGAAGAGCCGGGCGGGAGCCTGCTTCACCACCTTCCTCCTGGGCATTCTCATCTTCATCGACGACTATTTCAACTGTCTCACCGTGGGCAGCGTCATGCGTCCCGTCACCGACGCCAACCGCATCTCCCGGGCCAAGCTGGCCTACCTCATTGACGCCACCGCCGCCCCCGTCTGCATGATCGCCCCCATCTCCAGCTGGGCCGCCGCCGTCTCCGACTTCACCAAGGGCACCGGATACAACGGCATCCAGCTCTTCATCCACGCCATCCCCTACAACTTCTACTCCCTTCTCACCTTCCTCTTCATCCTGGGCATCATCTTCCTGAAGATGGACTTTGGCCCCATGGCCCGTCATGAGCGCAACGCCCTGGAGAAGGGGGACCTCTTCACCGAGGGAGAGGAGGTGGACTCTGACCTGAAGGTGCCGGAGAACGCCAAGGGACACTTCCTGGATCTCCTCGTTCCCGTGGTGCTCCTGGTGGTGGTGAGCATCCTGGCCCTCCTTCGGGTGGGCGGCTACTGGGAGGGGGAGACCAGCCTGGTGGATGCCTTCGGCAATACCGATGCCACCGTGGGGCTTCCCTGGGGTGGCATGGTGGTGCTCCTCTTCACCATCGTCTATCTGATCCTGCGCCGGGTCATCACCCCCAAGGAAGCCATGAAATGCGTGCCCGAGGGCTTTGTGGCCATGGTGCCCGCCATCATGATTCTGGTCTTGGCCACCTCCCTGAAGAACGTCACCGGCACCCTGGAATTGAAGGAATACATTGCCGGACTCATGGAAGGCAATGCCAGCAGCCTGGGGAACTTCCTGCCTGCGGTCATCTTCCTGGTGGCCTGCTTCCTCTCCTTCTCCACCGGCACCTCCTGGGGCACCTTCGGCATCCTCATCCCCATCATCTGCAACATCTTCCCCGGAGAAAGCCAGCTGATGATCATCGGCATGTCCGCCTGTCTGGCCGGCGCTGTCTGCGGCGACCACTGCTCCCCCATTAGCGACACCACCATCATGTCCTCCGCCGGCGCCCGCTGCCAGCACATCAACCACGTCTCCACCCAGCTCCCCTACGCCATCACCGTGGCCGCCATCTCCTTCCTGGGCTTCCTCCTGGCCGGCATCATCCAAACCTGGGCCATCGTCTTCCCCATCACCGTCGCCGTCCTGCTGGTCACCCTCCTGATCCTCCGGAAGGTCACCAGCCCCAAGGCCGCCTGATGCCCCAAAGATCCCTCGGAAAATCCCTTGATTTTTCCCGGATTTTTCCTATAATTTCCACCGCTGACGAAATTTCTTGCCTATTCCTCACCCCCTTCCCAAAAGCCATGAAAAAATCCTTCACCCTCATTGAGTTGCTGGTGGTGATCGCCATCATCGCCATCCTGGCCGCCATGCTGCTGCCTGCCCTCTCCAAAGCCCGGGAGAAGGCCCGCGCCATCTCCTGCACCAACAACCTGAAGCAGCTCCAGCTAGGCAACATCCTCTACGCCAACGACGCCGACGACTTCCTGCCCCCTGTGGTCTTCACCACCTACGCCCCGGAAGAGGCGGGCGACGGCCCTGGATTCTACAAGAACTGGATCAACAACGGCAACGCCCATAGCTGGTTCGGCCTGAATCCCCTCATCCCCGGCACCCCCATGAGCAACGTCAAGTGGTGGCAGAAGGATCCCGCCGCCTACATCGGACAGGGCGGCGCAGACCAGTCCTCCTGGCACAAGGTGACCCTGTGCCCCTCCTGCCCCACCTCTGAGCGCCTCATGGGCAACATCAGCTACCAGGCCAGCGTGGGCATGAGCTGGTGGCGCCGGGGCTACATCGGCCGCTGGGGCCTGAACTCCACCAATGGCAAGGCCGCCGACTGGCACCGGATCTCCTCCATCAAGTACGCCTCCCTCCACATCAACTTCCTGGACGGCACTTCCACCAACAACTGGAATACCGACTGCATCCTCATGGGCCCCGATGGCATGATCTCCAAGGAGAGCAGTTTCTGCCGTCACAGCGACCAGATGAATGCCAGCTTCACCGACGGCCATGCGGAGACCATCAGCTCCCAGAAGTTCAAGAACACCAATAACGACAAGGGCGTGCGGTACTTGGTCTCGGACTACTACTGGTATCCCAGCGTGGACATCCCCGGAGGCGAAAACCGCTAGTCGCAACCCCGTCCTGAACGGGAACAACGGGAGTCCGCCTCACCTGCAGGCTCCCTTTTTTTATCCCTCCATCCCTTGACTTTTCCCGGGATTTTCCTATAATTCTCCACAAGGCTGCAATCCCCCGCAGGGATCTTCACCTTCTTCAACCCTGAGAACGAAAATGAAAAAGTCCTTCACCTTGATTGAGCTCCTGGTGGTCATCGCCATCATCGCCATCCTGGCAGCCATGCTGCTGCCCGCCCTCTCCAAAGCCCGCGCCAAGGCACGGGCCATCTCCTGCACCAACAACCAGAAGCAGGCCATCCTGGGTCTCGTCATGTATGCCGACGACTACGAGGACTATGTCCAAATCGCCGTGGGCGGCAGCACTTGGTATGGCTGGTGCTATCCCACCATCTACTCCGACGGAGCCTTCTACCGCAGCCTGCGGGAGAACAACCCCACGGAAGGCGGCTCCCTGGGGCTGGGCTACTGGCCTGTGGGCGTGGACTACTGCACCCTGAAGAAGCACACCAAGAAGATCTCCGACGTCAACGACATCATCGACCACATGTACCACCCCTACGCCATGCCCACGAACCGGGCCTGGGGTAACATTGGTAGCGAGGCGGACTGCTGGTACGCCGGCTTGGAGTTCAAGACCCTGGCCACCTGGGGCAATTCCCATGGCCACGCCATGCGTCCCAGTTCTGGCCGGGTGGCCGCCTCCTCCAAGTACATCCTCGCCTGCTCCGCCCGCGTGCTGAACGGTACTCTCCAGGAGGACAAGACCCACGCCACCACCACCCACATGGCCTGCCCCATCGACGGCACCTACAGCGACGACTACCCTACCTTCGCCGCCGATCATGACGGCAAGTGCAACATGGCCTTCTGGGACGGCCACTCCGAGGCTCTCACGCCCCGGAAGACCCTGGAGTTCTTCTCCATGGCCGGAAACGGCGCCGCCAACCAGGGCTACATGTCCGTCAATGGCTCTATCACCCACGTGAGCGGCTTCTCCACCTCCGGTTGGTAAACTCGCCTCTCCGCATATCCCCACCAGGGACGCCAGAGATGCTCCTCCGGCGTCCCTTCACATTTTGGGACTTCCACAAATCTAGAAATCCCCCCCGGAGGGAAAGCCCCCGACCTGTGGGCCACAGATTCCGGGGGTTGCGCTAGCGCTTCACCCCCGTCGATTCGGCCCTGCCACCCCTACGGGGTTCGGATTCAAATTTTGTCCCTGCCGGGGGTTTCGGTCGGCCCTTTGGGCCTCCCTTCACCCCCGTCTAGCGATCCTCCCACCCCTGCCGGGGTTCATGAGGATACCCCCCGTCCCCCGCCAGCGGGGGGGATGTCCCGCCAAACTTCAGGCGGGGGCGTTCCTGGGCGGGGATGCCCCGCCCAGGGAAGTTGCTCCGGGGAAGCCGTGGGGAGAGGGTGCTCCGCCAGGAGCATTTTCTCCCCAGAGGCGGAACCGGGGCAACAAGGCAGACGGGCACCGGCGGCCGCCTCGCCCCCCATCGGAACCCCTCTCTGTGTCCTCTGTGTCGCCCAGCTTGCCGGGCGTTCTGTGTGCTCCGTGTTTTCCCTCCGTGCTCTCCTTGCCCCGCGATAGCGGGGTTCTGTGTCCGACCTGGCTCCCGCAGGACATTGACCTGTCCTCCGTCTAGCGATCCTCCCACCCCTGCCGGGGTTCATGAGGATACCCCCCGTCCCCCGCCAGCGGGGGGGATGTCCCGCCAAACTTCAGGCGGGGGCGTTCCTGGGCGGGGATGCCCCGCCCAGGGAAGTTGCTCCGGGGAAGCCGTGGGGAGAGGGTGCTCCGCCAGGAGCATTTTCTCCCCAGAGGCGGAACCGGGGCAACAAGGCAGACGGGCACCGGCGGCCGCCTCGCCCCCCATCGGAACCCCTCTCTGTGTCCTCTGTGTCGCCCAGCTTGCCGGGCGTTCTGTGTGCTCCGTGTTTTCCCTCCGTGCTCTCCTTGCCCCGCGATAGCGGGGTTCTGTGTCCGACCTGGCTCCCGCAGGGCATTGACCGGTTCTCTGTGTGCGTCCTAAGCGTTTCCTTCGCCATGCAACGACTCTCCCTATTCGCCTCCCTGCTCCTCGTTCTCCTGGCCCAGGCCCAAGACTGGGATTTCCGGCGAGAGAATTCCCTCCTGGGTTTCTTGCCCCAGAACTTCATCTCCTACGAACTTGTGCCTGGCCAGGGATTTCACGGCATTGGGCACCACAACGCCTATTTCAACACCCCGGAGGGTCTGGCGCTCTCCGCCGCCGAGTACAACTATGTGGTAGTGGACTACCAGGGGGATGCCCCGGGGTTTCCCATCTACTTTTCCCGCAATGGGGGCGCGCTTTCCGAAAAGACCCGCCTCAATGGCAGGCAGCGTCCCGGGAGGAAGCAGTTGATTTATCCCACCCAGGGCAATCCCCTATGGAAGGACACCATCACCCATCTGCGTTTTGACGTGGTTCTTTCGGAGGGGTGCGAGGCCACCGTCCAGCGCATTCGCCTCTGCAAGGAGTTGCCCGTGGAGCTAGATGGCGGCCAGATTCCCAACGGCGACTTTCAGGAAGGTGGCGAAGGCTGGGAAGGGGATGCCCAATTCTCCTATCAGAACGCCGTCATTCCGCCGGGAGGGACCCTCCTCTCCCCCTGGGCGGAGTTGACCCACACGGGGAAATATCTCCTGGACGCCGATGGGGAGGGGGAACTCCAGGTTCACCTGGAATATCGGGACATTCTAGGGCAGTCCCTGCCTGGCCAGAAGGCGGTTCTTCCCGGCACCTTCTTCTCCCCTGAACTGGCGGCAGAGGCCCGGCTCCATCTCCTCAATCCCACGGACAGCCCCGTGACTCTTCATCGTCTCAGCTTGGTGGCCATTCCCGGCGGGATGGAGCTCTCCAAAGCCCGCCAGGAGTTTTTGGCGGGGAAGACCTTCACCGTCGCCCAGGGCGGCGCAATCCCCTGCCAGGGCTCCTGGCTCTGGGAGGAATCCCTGGTGGAAAAGGAACAAGGCTGTGCGGTCTTCCTGCGGAGCTTCACCGTGGAGGATCCCGAAGACCTGAAGGAAGCCTATCTCTACCTCACGGCGGACAACGCCCTCCAGGAGGTCCTCCTCAACGGCACCTCCCTTCCTCTTGCCTTGCCCACAGAATGGCGCCTCTTTGACGTCATTCCCGTAAAATCCTTCCTGAAGAAAGGGAAGAACACCCTGCGGGTCAAGGTCCTCAACTGGGATGGCCCCGGCGGATTGCTGGGAGAGCTCCATCTCCTTCCCCAGCACGGAGAGCGTACCATCCTGGCGACGGATGCCCAGTGGAAGGTGCGTCCCCTCGCCCCTGGGGAGGAGAAAGAGTGGAAGACTCTGGCAGTCCAGGGAACCCCGCTTCTCGTGGGTCCCAACGGCATCAGCCCCTGGGGAACCCTCTCCTTCCCCCCCCTCATCCCCAAGAACCTCACCGTCACGCATCTGGATCTTCCCGCCACCCTTCCAGAGCATGGCCTCTGGAAGCCGGCGCCTCTCCTCCGCTTTGCCGGAAATCCCCCCCAGACCATCAATCTCTCGCTCTCCCTGTCCCTCCGGAATGGGGAACACAACTTCCTGGCGGCCACCTACGGGATTCCCCGGGGTGCCCTGGAGAACCGCACCGAATATGCCCTGGAGGAGAGCACCGTCAACCTGGATTTCCTTCCCCCGGGCACCTATCAGCTGGTGGCCACCCTGAACCAGCAGGAGATTCCCATGGAAGGCAACCGCACCCTGGTGGTCCCCCCCAATCCGGAACGGGATCCGGATCCCCTCCCCTCCGTCCAGCTGGTGGAGACCCGCGGCGTCCCCAAGATCCTCATCAACGGACAAGAGAAGGTCACCCTGACCCAATACCTCATTGACATGGAGGAGGGAGATGACCAATATCAGGAAATCCAGCGATCGGCGGACAGCGGCGTCCCCGGCCTGTGGATGCATCTGCGCCTTCCCTTAGATGGGGAAGGAAATCCCGTCTTCTCCAATCTGGACAACATCTGCACCACCGCCCTGTTGCGCAATCCCAACCTCCATCTGGTGATCATCCTGGGGCTGGATTCCATGCGCCACGCCTCCTGGCTGCCCCATCTCCTGAAGGATCCCCGCACCCTGGTGGAGAATGCCGACGGAGAGCATACCGTCCGAAACTACAGCGAAACCCGGCAAATCTCCCCCTCCCTGGCCTCTCCCCAATGGCTGGCCTTGAGCGACCGGATTCTTCAGCAGGTGGTGGAGCATCTCCGGGAGATGCCCTACGGGAAGCGGGTGGTGGCCCTCCTTCCCAGCGCCGGCATCACCTGGGAATGGATGTATTGGGGGTGCCAGCGGGACGGGGAGTTTGTGGACTATAGCCTTGGCTTCCGGGAAGCCTTCGTCCGCTTCGCCCAGAGGAAGTATGCCACCGTGGAGGAGGCCAATCAGGCTTGGCATACCTCCTTCGCCAGCTTCCAGGAAATCCTGGAAAAGCGGGAGAATCTCCCCATGCCCGACCAGAGAAAGGACTACGGAAACCCGGCATTCCTGCGGTTGCCCGGAGAAACCCAGATGGTCATGGACTACAACCGCTGCATGGCGGAAGTGGTGGCCGACGCCATCATCCACCTCTGCGGCACCGTGAAAAACGCCACCCAGGGGAAACTCCTCTCCGGCGCATACTACGGCTACCTCAATCAAATCACCAACGCCCGCTGGGCCCAGAACAGCGGACATTGGGCCATCTCCAAGACCCTCGCCGCCCCCCAGGTGGAACTCTACCATGCCCCCACCACCTACAACGATCGGGGCCCAGGAGGCGCCGCCGGCTTCATGGTGCCCGACGCCTCCATCCGACAGGCCGGAAAAGTCTTCATCACCGAAAGCGACATCCGCACGCTCCACAGCGGCGCAGGACGGGACTTCGGGGGATGCCTCACCTTGGCGGAAACCAAGGCGGTCCTCATCCGGGAAATGGCCGCCTGCCTCTCCCATAGCGTGGTGATGCGGTACTATGATTTCAGCCAAGGCTGGGTCTTCCAGGATCCCCGCCTGGCCCAGCTGGCCGCTCGCCTTGCCCAGGCGGAACAGGAAGTGGTTCAGGCCAATCCCGTCTTGGACGATCCTGCCCAATCCATGGCGGTGCTGGTCTCCGAGAACGCCATGGAGCATGTCACCTACGGCACCCCCGTCAACTCCCTAGCCCTCACCTCCCAATACGAAGAATTCCCCCGCAGCGGCCTCGCCTTCGCCGACTATGTCATCCCCCGCCTAGACCAGGTCCCCCTGGAACACAAGCTCTGGTTCTTCGAAACCCCCTACTCTCTCTCCCCCGAGGAAGTGGACTATCTCCAGAAGAAGATTCTGGTGCCGGGAAACACCGTGATCTTCGCCTTGGGAGCGGACGTGGTGCGCCAGGACCACTTCTCCACGGAAACCCTGGAGAAGCTCACGGGAATGACCTTCCGCATCGACCAGCGAAACACCGCCTCCCCCATCGCCAGCCTTACGCCCGCAGGAGAGAAAGCCCTGGAATTCCCCCAGGAAAAGCAATATCCCTCCCTCGCCCCCTTCTTCCCCATCTTCCGCCCCATGGAAGGAGGGGAAATCCTGGCCCGGGACGACCAGGGAAATCCGGTGCTGGCCCAAAACACCGTCAACGGATGCCGGGTCCTCTTCTCCGCCCTGCCCCGCTTCCGGGCCTCCTGGCTGCGGGCTTTGGGCAAGCAGGCAGGGATCCCCTGCTACAATGACACCCCCGGAGACATCACCTGGGCCGCAGGACGGGTCATGGGATGCCATTTCCCCAAAGGAGGAGAACGCCTCCTCCACGCCCCCTTCCCCTCTGGCGTGGCCCGGGAACTGGTCTCGGGAGAGGAATACCCCATCCAGGAAGGAACCTTCTCCTTCCCCGCCCAAAAGGGCTCCTCCGCCCTCTTCCTGCTCCAACCGTAGAACAGAAGAAAAGC
>JAEDMH010000101.1 GCA_016303095.1 Lentisphaeria bacterium
TTTAATATTGCTAAAACCTGCTTGATAACCTTCCAACCAGTTATCATATCATCGGGCTTCGGGCGATCTTTAGGATATCCTGATTCCTTCGGCGGAAACCACATTGGCCGCTGAACGATATTAACAAATCCTAATGCAGAACATAGCTTTTCACGCTGCATTCGAGATTCCTCGCCTAACAAATCACTTGAGACCAACACACGGAAAATATTGTCAAATGTTGGATTATTGTGCCGCCCTCCATGATTTGTCCATCCTGCTTCATACCCAATCATGGGATATTCAGCAAAAACTTCCCGTGTCGAATACTTGTCCTCCATGTATTCCTTTTTGCCTATCAGGGCCTCTTCGTAGGTTGCCTTATTGGTATAGTGCGATTCAGCCACAATTAGGACACGAGAGTCCTGAAAGTTTCTTCCCACCCAGGGGAGCCAGGTCAGGCCCTCTACAGCATCAAAATGCTCATCGTACTGAGTGGTTAAGGCCTTATCGAATTGTTGTTGATACCAAGCATTCATGGGAAAAAATCACGTTTCTGGAGTGTTGCTAATGAGGAGATGCATCAGCGTAGCATTACTCGTTACGCTATCTGTTGCAATTGCAGTACCGGTGTGTCAGGCGTAAGTGTTCAATCAGACTGTCCTGATGGGACAGAACCGAAATCTTCGCTGAAAATGTCTTTATGGGGTGGGAGCCGTCAAAGCCCCCCCTTTGAAATGTGGGTGGCAGGGACTCTTTTTGAGAGGACGTCCAAACAGAATTCTCTCCTTTTCTCTCCTTTCTGTCGTCTTTTTCCCCAATATTTTGAAAAATCCCCGATTTTTTTTGTGGAGAGGTTATTCCTGGGTGCGGAGGCGGGGATCCAGGGCGTCCCGTAGGGCATCTCCCAGGATATTGGCGGGGAGGACCAAACCCAGCATAAAGAGGAAGGCGCTGGCGAGTTTCCACCAGATCACGGGATCCCGGGTGAGTTCCGCCCGGGCGTCATTGATCATTGTTCCCCAGGACATGGTGTCGGCGCCCACGCCAATGCCCAAATAGGTAAGGACGGCTTCCGCCAGGACCTCGGAGGAGAAGCGGAGGACGGTGGTGATGAGGACCACATGGAGAACATTGGGGAGAATATGCCGGAGGAGGATTTTCCAGGGAGGGGTGCCCAGGGCTTTGGCGGCGGTGACGAAATCGGCCTCCCGGAGTTTCAGGGTTTCGGCCCGGAGGAGTCGGCAGAGGCTAGTCCAGGAGGCCAGTCCCATGGCCAGGCAGAGTTGGGGGAGTCCGTTTCCGAAGATCACCATGAAGGCGGCCACGAAGAGGACGGTGGGGATGGCGCTGAGGACGGTGTAGACATATTGGATGGCGTCGTCCAGCCAGCCTCCGAAATAGCCGGCGATGAGTCCCAGGAGAAGGGCGAAGGGGATGGCCACCAGGGTAGTGAGGAGTCCCACAATCACGCCGGTGCGGATGCTTTTCAGGGAGAGGAGGAGGACATCTTTTCCGATGCGGTCGGTGCCCAGGAGGTGTGTGCCGGGGTATTGGAGGGGGGGATGGATTCGTTGGAGTTGTCCGGTGTGAGGGTCGGCGGCGGATTCTGGGGTGAAGAGAGTTTTGGCCAGGGGGGCGGAGTAGGAGGTCTCGGCCCGTTGTTCCAAGGGGGCCAAGAATCGATCCAGGAGGGATTTTCCGGGGGCGTAGAGGAGTTTTCCCTGGTGATTCCGGAGGGGTTCTCCCGTTTCCGGGTGTAGGAGAGGGGAAGCCCATCCCAGGGAATCCAGGAGAGCCACCAGGAGATAGAGAGCCAGGATGGCGGCGGAGATCAGGGCGACGGGGCGGTGTTGCAGTTCTCGGAAGGCCAGGCGCCACTGTTCCCGCTTTCGGGCGGCCAGCAAGAGACCTGTGGCCAGCACCAGCAGGAGAACCACGATGGCATTTTGAAGCATCCAGGGCATGGGGAGAAATGGGGCGTGGAATCAGTAGTGGATTCTGGGATCCACCAGGGCGTAGGCCACATCGGCGAGAAGCAGTCCCAGGGAGTAGAGAACGGCCCCCAGGAAGACCATGGTGCGTACCACGGCAAAATCCTGGGCGGCAATGGCATCCATGGTGTATCCCCCCAGTCCCGGGATGGCGAAGAACTTTTCCAGGAGGAGATTTCCCGTGAAGAGGGTGAGGAGATAGAGGGGGATGTTGGTCACCACGGGAATGAGGGTGTTGCGGAGGACATGGCGGAAGAGGACCTGGTTTTCCGGCAGTCCCTTGGCCCGGGCGGTGCGCACATAGTCCTGGGAGAGCTGTTCCAGGAAGAAGGTGCGGTAGAGCCGGGTGCCGGAGCCGATGCCGGCGGCGATGCCCACCAAGGCGGGGAGGAGGAGGAACCGGAGCATGGAGGGACCGTAGGCGAAACCGGAGACGGGGGAGAGTCGGAGGAGTTGGGCGCCCAGGTACTGTCCCAGGATGATGAGAATGAGCGTGGATACGCTCATCAGGGTGACGCAGAAGAATTGTCCCCCGTGGTCCAGGGGAGTTCCCCGGGCGGCGGCCAGTTTCATGCCCAGGATGAGATTGACCGCCAGGGTGCCCAGGAAGATGGGGAGAGAGAGGGCGAAGGAGGGGGCCACGCGGCTGCGGAGTTCCCGGGCAATGGGTTTTCCCGTGGCGTCGGAGGAGCCGAACTTTCCCCAGAACATGGCCAGGCTCTTCTGGTAGAAGATGGTCTCCGTCAGGCAGGCCATCCCCTTTTTTCCGGAATGGAACAGGAGGGGGAGATGGTAGCCGTGGACTTCCTTCCAATTTTCCACCGCCTGGGGACTGTCCGCCTTTTCCCCCAAGGCCTGGCGGGCCATGTCCTCCGGGGAGTTCACCAGAAAAAACATGGCGAAGACCAGGAGATTGACCCCCAGGAGGATGGGGAAGAGATAGAGGAGGCGTCGCAGGAGATAGGGGAGCATGGGGGGCGGCGGTCAGGAGGCGCTCGTCTTTTGGCGGGGCAGGAGCATCAGGAGGGTGAAGGCGGCCAAGAGGAGAAGGACGGGCCACCTTCTGGGGCGGTTCCACTCCTTCTGGCATTGGAGGCGCCTTTCGGGATCCAGGCGGAGATACTTCAGATTGTCGTAGGCAATGGTCTGGGGCTGGAAATTGTGGAGCCAGGGATGAACCAGGGCCAGGTTTCGGGGATGGAAATCCCACACCACGGGGGCGTCTCGGGCCAGGATTTCCGTGGCCTGGCGGATCAGGGCCAGGCGCTCCGGGGAATCCTCCATGGTCTCCAAGGCCTGAAAGCACCGGTCATAGTCCGGATTGCTGTAGTTGGCGTAGTTGGGGCCGTGGTGTTCCACATGCCCATTCTGGCTGGCAAAAAGCATGAGGAAATTCTCCGGGTCGGGATAGTCGGCCACCCAGGCCCGCCCATAGAGAAATTGCCAATTTCCCTGGGAGATGCGCTGGCGGGAACGATTGAGGTCGAAGCCCCGCTCCTCCAGACGGATGCCCAGCTCTTCCAGGCGATCCTGGAGCCAGCGGAAGCGGGATTTGAAGTCGGGCTGGCCCGCCGCCGCATGATCCAGATAGAGCACCAGGGGATTGCCGGTTTCCCGATCCACCCCTCCCGGATAGCCGGCCTGGGCCAGGCGTTGCCGGGCGATCTCCAGGCTCAGGCGCTGCACCCGCCCTTCCCTCCACTGGTTCACATAGTGGTTCAAGCCTTCCGGGGGATTGGCGGCGCCGAAGATGCCGGGAGGGAGGATTCCCTGGGCGGGGACGCCATTTCCGTTGCGGAAGATCTGGATGAACTGGGGGGAGTCCAGGGCAATGGAGATGGCTTGGCGCAGAAGGCGTTGCCGTTCTCCCAGGCCTCCTACCACGGGATCCCGGAAATTGAAGGCGTAGTAGTAGGTGATGGGAGGGACGGAAGTGGTCATGGCAATGCCCCGCCGGGCCATCTCCGGGGAGAGTCCCAGTTCTCCGCCGCCGGGAGGCAGGGCCAGGGCCTGGTGGAACATGTCGGCAGGGAGGCCGGAGAAGTCGTAATATCCCTGGGTGAACTTGGTCCAGGCGGGGAGCGCTTCCGGTTCCCAGTGGAAGACCACCTGATCCAGGAAGGGGAGTTTTTGGCCGGCATCCTGGAGTCTGCCTTCCCGGGCATCCTGGGGAGTCCCCTCTTCGGGATATCGGAAGTCGTGGTAGAAGGGGTTGCGTTCCAGGACGATACGGAAATTGAGGTTGCATTCCTTGAGGAAGAAGGGGCCGCAGCCCACGGGCCAATTGGCGAAGCGGAGTCCGGCGTTGCGGGCTTCCGGGCGTTGGAAGAAGGCCAGGGCCTCCTGGGGCACCGGGGCGAAGTAGTGCATGGCCAGCCAATAGAGGAATTGGGGATATTTTCGGGAGAGGACATAGGTGAAGGTATAGCGGTCCTTCACCTGAATGGCGGCGCAGGGGATGGCATCGTAGTCGGGGAGGCTGGGAGAGGCTTCCAACTCCTGAGGAGACTCCCCCGCTTCCCTGCGCTGCTGATCCAAGGACTGAATCTCCCGGGCCACGGCTTGACGGGTGTCTCCCAAGCCCAGAAGAAAGCCCTCCAACTGGGCGAAGACCGTGCATCCGGAGCGGGGATCGGCAAGGCGAACCAGGGAAGTGTGGAAATCCTGGGCGGTCACTTCCCGGGAGGCCACGGGGCCAAAGTCCCAGGGGGTTTCCGGAAGCTCCACCAGAGGACGGGCCTCAGAGGAGAAGCAGGGATGGGGCTGATAGGCGATGCCGGGACGGAGGCGGAGGGTGTATTCCGTGCGGGCCACCTGCTCCGCAGGGGGATTCCCGGAGAGCACCCTGCCCTCCGGGTCATAGAAGACGGGGACGGGGAGCTCCTCCAGGAGCATGGGCAGAAGGGCATAGGGACGTTTCAGGTAGTGATAGGTCAGAGGGGGCTCCACCACATTGTCCAGGATGGCGAATTCGTGGGTATAATTGGAGGCGGCGGGATCCAGATTTCGGATTTCCGCCGAGATGGTGGTGAATAGGGTGTTTTGGGCGGCGGCCCCCTCTTCCCAGGGAGAATTGTCGCAGCTTTTCAGCAGGACCAAGGCGAGGGCCCAGACCAGGGCCACCAGAAGATAGATTTTCCGGGGAAGGCGTCTCATGATTCAGCTGCGGAAGCGCTTACCCAGCTCCGAATAGGTGATGTGCACCATGGTGGGCTGCCCCGCCGGATCCGCATAGGGCATCTCGCAACGCATCAATTCCTCCAGCAGAAGACGCTGGCCCTCGGGAGGAAGGGGACCCCTCCGGGAGATGCCGTGACGGCTGGCCAGCTGGGCCAAATGCATGGCGCTCTGACGGTTGGTGACGCTCTCCTGGCGCAGATCCGTCAGAATGTCCCGGATGGTGCTCTCCAAGGCGCAGTCAGGAAGATTCTGGGGAACGGCGGTCACCAGGAAGGTGTGGGCGCCGAATTCCTCGATCACGAAGCCCAGGGAGCGGAAATAGGGGGTTTCCCGAGCCAGAAGCCGGGATTCGTCCGGGGCCAGATGGAGGGTGATGGGCATGAGCAGAGGCTGGACCGAGGCCTTTTCCCCTTGGCGCAGATTCTTCAGGAGCCGTTCAAAGAGGATGCGCTGGCTGGCGCCCCGGATGCTCACCACCACCAGCCCGGAATCACTCTCCGCCAGCAGATACTCCTTCCCCAAAGGCCCCAGCAGACGCACTTGGATCGGGGAAGCGCCGCTCCCCCCCAGGGAGACGGGGGAAGTGTGGGCGGGAGAGGCCGCCGCTCCTGCCGGGGCGGATTCGGAACTCGGCGGAGGCGTCAAGGGCACATCCCGGGTGTCCATGGGAAGACTCACGGCATAGTTTCGCCGAAGGGGCTCCTGGGAAGGACGGGGCGGAATGGGCGGGGGTAGCGGGGGCGCTTCCGGGGAGACAGCCGCCGGAATCGAGGGGGATCCCGGAGAGGTGTTGGCCGCCGGAGGCAGCGGGGGTTCCGGGGGGAGAGAAGGTGGTTCGGGGGTGGTGTCCACCAGGGTTGCCGGGGAGGAGGCCTGGGGGGTTGGCGTGGGTTTCCAGGGATTGGGATCCACGGGGTCCAGGAGAGCCAGTCCCCGGAGGGCTTGACGCAGGGCGGCGGCCACCACCCGGGAGACCCGCATGGGTTCCCGGAAACGCACTTCCCGTTTGGTGGGATGGACATTCACATCCACCCGATCCGGCGCCAGATCCACATAGAGGACCACCCCGGGATAGCGTCCCTTCACCACCAGGGTGTCATACGCTTCCCGGATGGCGAAGTAGATGGTTTCCGCGCTGGCGGAGCGGCCGTTGACAATGACCCGTTGTTCCCGTCGACTTGCCCGGGTGAAGCCCGGCTTGGCGATGAAGCCATAGACGTGAATGCCCTCTTCCTGATACTCCACGGGTAGCATGGCGGCGAAGGCGTCCTTGCCCACCAGCATCTCCACCCGGGGAGCAATGTCCTGGGCCGCCGGCGCTCGGAAGACCGTGCGTCCATTCTGGGTGAGTTCGAAGGCGATTTGGGGGCGGGTCAAGGCCAGCATCAGCACCATCTCCTGGATGAAATCGTCTTCCGTGGCAGGGGATTTCAGGAATTTTCGGCGGGCGGGGAGATTTCCGAAGAGCCATTGAACGCGGATGGAGGTTCCGGGGGCGCATCCGCACTCCCGGATTTCCTGGATCGCCCCGTGGTTCACCAGGATTTCCGTGCCGGAGAGCTGCTCCGGGGGGCGGGTCTGCAGCTCGAAACGGGAGACGGCGGAGATGGAAGGAAGGGCCTCCCCCCGGAATCCCAGGGAGAGGATTTGGCCCACGTCTCCCTCCTGGGTGATTTTGCTGGTGGCATGGGCTTCCAGGCACAGCATGGCATCCTGCCGGTCCATGCCCTTTCCGTCGTCCACCACCTGGATAAGACGTTGTCCCCCCTGTTCCGTATGAATGCGGATGCGGGTGGCGCCGGCGTCAATGGAGTTTTCCACCAGTTCCTTGATGACGGAGGCGGGGCGTTCGATGACTTCCCCGGCGGCAATGCGACCGGCCACTTCCGCCGGCAAAATGCGGATGATCCCCATGGCGCTACTGTCCTCCCCCCATGAGGCCTTCCTGGCGGTATTGCTCCCACCGCTCCAGATGATTCAGAGGCACCCGGGCCACCAGATGAACCCCATCCTCCTGATACTCCTCCGACTCCACAAAGCAATATTTCCGAATCTGCCCCAAGACTGCAGGCTCCTGGTGGGGAATGCGATAGCGGCGCTCCGGCATCAGGGCCTTGACCTGCTCCGTGAGACGGGAGACCATCCGGGACATCCCCTCCCCCGTGAGAACAGAGACCGGCAAGGCCTCGGGAAAGGCGGAAAGCAACTCCTGACGTTGCGCCTCCGGCACCAAATCCCATTTGTTCAAAACCTGAATGACCGGCTTGGGCCCCACCCCAATCTCCTCCAACACCCCCGCCGTGGTGTCATGATGCTCCAACACCGCCGGATCCGAGGCATCCAGCAACTCTAGGATATAGTCCGCCAGTCGGGTCTCCTCCAGGGTGGACTTGAAGGCGTCCACCAGCAAATGGGGCAGTTTGCGCACAAACCCCACGGTATCCGCCAGCAGCACTTCCTGGCCTCCCGGAAGAAGATAACGGCGCACGGTGGGATCCAAGGTGGCGAAAAGCTTGTCTTCCACCAGCACTTCCGCCTGGGTGAGACTCCGGAGAAGGGAAGATTTCCCCGCATTGGTGTAGCCCACAATGGCCACTACGGGCACAGGCTTCACCAGACGCCGTCTCCGCTGCAATTCCCGCTGACGACGCACCAGGGACAACTCTTCCTTCAGCATCTGAATGCGCAAGCGAATCCGACGGGCATCCAACTCCAGCTGCTGCTCGCCCTGCATCCGGCCGCCCAAACCGCCGCTGGCCCCACGCTGCCGGTTCAAATGCTTCCATTTGCGCACCAGACGGGGCAACTCGTAGGTCATCTGGGCCAACTGCACCTGAAGACAGGCCTCCCGGGTGCGGGCACGCCCCGCAAAGATGTCCAAAATCACCTCCTGACGGTCAATCACCGCCAGGGAACTCATCTTCTCCCAATTCCGCTGCTGGGAAGGAGAGAGCACATCGTCCGTCACCACTACCTCCGCCCCTAGACTCTTGGCTTCGTCCAAAATCTCCTGGACCTTTCCCCGCCCCAGAATGGTCCCCGGATCCGGATGGCGCAGCCGGGCAATCTGACTGCCCACCACCTCCAACCCCTGGGTTCCCACCAATTCCCCCAATTCCGTCAGCAGGGACAGGGCCTCCTGGGGACTCTCCCCAGGATGGAGAAAACTCACCAAATACGCCTTGGGCGGAACAGGGATCAACGACTTGTCTGGATTCTCGGCGACAAACATGGGCGTACCATAGCATTTCCCTAGGATTCTTGGGATTCCCTCCCCGACAAAGCCAAGGTTTCACTGGTCGGACACGGAGAGAAAACACGGGGCACACGGAGATTTTTAACACGGAGGACACGGAAGGAAAACACGGAACACACGGAGATTCAAACACGGAGGGCACGGAAACGCCGCTGCGCGGCGCACAGAGGACACGGAGAGGGCAGAGCCTGCTGCGCATGCTCCGCCCTG
>JAEDMH010000102.1 GCA_016303095.1 Lentisphaeria bacterium
TCCAGGTCAATCACGGTAGGGGTAATGGTTCTCGCAATGCCGGCCAAGGCGAAACGCCCCAGGGAGGATTTCCTTTCATTACCGTGTGGATTTTGCAGCGTCCCACCCCTACGGGGGGAGGATTTAGAAATTTAGAAATCTAGAAATTTAGAAATCTAGAAATCTATATATTCTAGGGAATCAAGGAGTTGTTTTCTAACGTCTAGACCTGCGGCGGCATCCTGGGAGGGGGTGTTTCTCACTGGGGGGAGAGCCAGGCGAAGATATGGCGTCGATAGACCGCATTGTTTCGCTGCAGGCCGGACTGTTCCAGGAATTCATCCAGATTGGTGCGTTCCTCTCCCCGGAGGGGTTGGACTTTAGCGGCCAGATCGGAGGGGATTTGTTCCGCGAGGGAGAAGGCGCTGGTGCGTTGCACCGGGAGATATTCGATCCAATCCACAGGCACGTCGTGGCACTTGCCATCTCCTCCCCAGACGGAGACATAGGTTCTGCGCTGCACGCCTTTGAAACCGTGGCTGACCACCTGTACATTCCCCGCATTATTCTTTCTGGTGACTCTTCCCACCTTCAGGATATTCCGGGTGATGGACTGGGGATGGGAAAAATACCCCTCCCCCAGGTAATTGGCCAGACTCTCCTGCTCCCAGGAGCAGGACATTTCCCCCGGCTTGTATCCGTAGATCGTGCGTGCGGACTGGATTTGCTGGTAGAGGGGGATGCAAAGAAAGGGAGCCAAGGCGAAGTACACTTGACGGAAATATTCTTCCGACCGCTTCATGAACCCTTCCTCCGCCTGGTCGATGCTATTGCTGGCAAAGGCTTGGGGATTGGTGTCCAGGGAGAAGTGGTTCAGATGCCGGGCGGAAATGGCATTGAGGCGCCCTAACTTCGTGAAGGCGAAATCGTCCCCATATCCTTGGCTGCTGTCCTTCAGCAAGTGGACCATCTGAGACATGGCCAAAGGGGTGAAGAGGAGGCGGAACTGGACTTCATCGGAGCGGTCGGTGGCATGGAAGAGGAGCTCGAACTCCTCGTTGCTCATCATGGTGTATTGGGATTCGTCATCCAGATTTTCGGAGAACTTCTTCAGCTTCTTCAGTTCGCTCTTTTTTCGCATGCGATCCAGGAAGCCGTCCCCCGCCTGGGAGAGACTGGAGGGAGTGCGGCTGAAGCAGAGCGTAGGCGCCGCATCGTTGCCATAGAGAAGAAGGCCCCGGGTGTCATAGACGGGTTTGGGGGCGGTGTAGGAAGCGGTGAGGGTCTCGCTTCGGGTGACCCAATGGCTCTTTCCCTCGGAATCCCGCACTCGCTCCTGCCAATGGATGGTCAGGTGCCCATAGTAAGTCTCGCTGCCCCAATCCTGGTTAAGCAGCTCCAGGAAGACAAAGGGATTGCCCCGCATATCCCCGCTCTGGGCGAAGACCACGGACTGGTGTTCCTCCAGGAAATTGAGGGGCAGATCGAAGTCGTTGATCAGCTCCGTCATGCGTCCCGCCGTGAAATAGGGGTCGAAGTGGAGCATAGGGCAGACTTTTCGGATCAGCCGGGGAATCTGTTCCCAGTCATAGCGCTGGTTCAGGGGCTCCATCTGCTGCCAGGTCAGCTGGGTCAGTTCCTGAACCTTGGCATTCAACAGGGCCAGCCGCTCCTTGGTTCTCTTCTTCCAGGGAAGCGCCACGGAAAACAGCAAGACCAGCGAGCCGATTCCCAGCCCCAATCCCCAATAGAGGCAGGCCGCCTCATTTTCCTGGGGCACCACATCCTCCAGCATGGGGGCGATGACCGCCGCGCAGCCCCCCAAGGCCACCAGCACCAGGAGGGTCACAAAGCAGGTGCACAGAGTGTGGGTGGAACTGGCACTTTGGGCCTGGGCCGTGGTCTCCTGTAGCTCCTTGACACTGGCCCGGTTGGCCGCCTCGTCTACCAGGGCAGCCTCCCGAAGATGCTGAAACTCCTCTGCCGCCGCTTCATGAAAGGCCTGCCGGTATCGATCCCGGTAGCTCTCCACAGGCTGGAAAATCTCCTCCGGCACCGAGGAGGATCTGGCTTCCTCTTCTGGGGACATTTCTCTTCTCCCTTAGTCCCAAGGCAGGGGAGGCCCTGCGGGCCTTCTCCCTCCCTCCCCTGGTCACGTTCCCCAGGCCACCTCCCCCCCACCACCACAAACATGTGAGCGGCGCAAGGGGGAGCGTGCCGGGAAAATTCCTCCCCTTTAGAAGAAGTTCTGGCGGGCCTGGTTGCGGATTTCCGCACTGGCGGTGAAGGGGATACGCGTGGTATACCCTGCCCGGGCGGCCACAATCTGGCGGGTGGGCCACTCGAAGAGCGAGGTATTCCACTGGGTCACGGTGTCATTGTAGAGGCTCCGGGCCGCCGTGATCTCCCGCTGGAGATAATTGTTCTGCTGGATGGCGTCGGCGATGGCCTTGTGGGCTTTCAGTTCAGGATAGGCCTCCACCTGCGGGAAAAGGCGTCCGAAGGAGCGGTCCAGTCCCTGGGCCAGTTCGTTCCGCTGGGCATCGGTCATGCCATTGCCGCTGTTGGGATGGATGCCGCTTCGGTAGGCGGCCACCTCGGTCATGACTTCCTTGTCCAAAGCCACGGCCTTGTTCACCAAGGACGCCAGATTCTGAAGAATCACCACCCTTTGCTCCAGATAGTTGTCAATTTCAGAGGCATCCGCCTGGAGTTTCTGCTGGAGTTTCTGGAAGTAGTTTTTGGCGGAGACCTTCATCAGCTGGAAGATGAGGCCGGGAAGGATTCCGCAGACCCACAGGAAAATCTCGAAAAGGAGGGAGCCCACGCCCACCTTCACGGGAATCTGCTTTTCAATCACCCGGATGTCGCGTCCCTCCGTATTCACGGGACCCGTCAATTCGTCCAATTCATTGGCCATAGCGCTGTTTCTCCTTAGGATGTCTCGACAAGGAAAGGAAGCAGAAAAGAAGAATTTTTTTCTCAGAAGGAAGATCTTTCGGGAAAACCCTTACACTGTAATTTCTCTCCCCCAAAACGAGGAAAAAAGGCGAAAAAAAGAATCCATTTTTTCGCCTTTTTCTTCCCCTTCCCCGAGGAATCCCCCCTTCTTCCCTTCCTCCTCCCCCCGTCCCGTCAGGGACTAGGATTCCAGCAGGGCCCGGGTGCGGCACACTTCCTGGTCGCACTCCTCCACCAGTTCCTGGACAATCTCCTGCACCGTCTGCTCCTTGTTCACCAGCCCCACGGACTGGCCCGCCATCACAGAGCCGCGCTGCACATCTCCCAGGACGGCGGCGCGATGGAGCCCGCCCACCCAGAAGTGTTCCACCTGGGCTTGGGCCTCTCCCCGGCTGATGTGCCCCGCATCCAACTGGCTCAACAGATTCAACTGGAGCCGCTCAAACTCCCGGGTGCCCTCGTTGCGCAGGGCCCGCACCGCCGTCACGGGCAGACTGGCGTCGAACTGTCCGGCGGGTTGGGCATCCCGGGCCTGGGCATGGAGGAGGGCCTCCTTGAACTGGGGATGGGCTTTGCACTCCCGGGCAACGGCGAAACGGGTGCCCAGCTGGACTCCCGCCGCTCCCATCATCAGGAGATGGGCCATCATCTTGCCTGTGGCCAGGCCGCCGCCCACGAAGACGGGAACCTGGTCGCAGTGGAAGAGCACCTGCTGGAGCAGGACCGTCAGGGAGACTGGCCCAATGTGGCCGCCGGCCTCGGTGCCCTCCAGCACCAAGGCATCCGCTCCGTAGGAAAGAAGGCGTTTAGCCAGCATCTCCGTGGAGGCAAAGCACATCACCTTGGCCCCTGTCTCCCGGATGGCGGCAATCTCCGTGTCCTTGGGCAATCCTCCTGCAAAGATCACGTAGGGGACAGGGAGGTTTTTCAGGACGGCCAGGTGGTCATGGTAGGCGGGCCCCAGGGTAATCACATTGACGGCAAAGGGGCGCTGGGTGAGGGTGCGGGTTTGGAGGATGGATTCCTCCAGAAGATTTGCCGGCATGCCGCCGCCGGCCAACGCCCCAAAGGCCCCCGCCTCCGCCACGGCAGCCACCAACTCCGGCGTGCTCACCCACGTCATGGCGCCGCATAAAATGGGATATCGGGTCCCCAGAAATTGATTTCCTCGGAGGAAGAGGGATTCTGTGGCGTGATCCATGGCAATGTTTCCGAATCAGGGGTGGAAGGTTCTGTCTGGGGAGCGGGGAATCAGGAAAGGGAGCCCTTGCTCTTGAGGTCACCCAGGGGCAATCCGACGCCCTGCCCCTCCCGCACCAGACGGGAAAATCCCCAGCTGCCCCCTCCGCACGCGCAAACAGGGGAAGAAAAGGGCAAAGAGAAAGAAAAGAAAGGGATTTCGCTCAGCGGCTCCGGGGGACGGAGAAGGCCTTGCCGCCTTCCTGTTCGTCCAAGGCCATCATCTTTCCCATGATGGCCATGGAGGCTTGGAGCACCACATCCTCCCGGGGAGCCCCGTCATCGTAGAGGGCCTCGTCCGCGTCATGGAGTCGCTCCCGCTCCTCGCCGTTGCGCTCCGGCTGGTAATGACGGAATTTTCGGGCCAGGACCATCTCCTGGTTCCGGTAGTCCCTGCGCTCCGTGATCTCCAGAGGGAGCACCTTCTGGCGGCGGAAAGCCGCATATTCCTCCACGTCCCTGGTGTAGCGCAGGAAGGCAGGATCCTCCTTGGCGTACTTCTCGTAGAACTCCTGCAACGCCGGCAGGTAGTTCTGGAGCCGGGTCTGCTCAGGAATGGAGGAGGCGGGAGAGATCTTGTCCCAAGGAAGCACGTGAGGCAGATCCCCCTCGGCATTTTTGAACGCCATCAGGAAGGAGGGGAACTGGATATCGGGAGTGACCCCGCGAATCTGGGTAGAATCCCCGGTGATGCGATAGAATTTCTGGATGGTGACCTTCAGGGAGCCTGGGGCTTTTCCCTCCAGGAAGGACCGGTTCTTCCGGATGAGAGGGGAGTTGGCCAGATCCATCACGGCCTGAACCGTCCCCTTTCCATGGGTGCCCGGGTCCCCCACCACCACGGCACGCCGGGTATCCTGGAGACAGGCGGCCAGAATCTCCGTGGCGGAGGCGGCCCCCCGATCCACCAGAACCATCAACGGGCCGCTATAAAAATCCTCCTGGGGGGGAGCCACCCGGACCTGGGGCCTCCCCTTCCCATTCGTGGTCTGCACCACAGGCACAGGCATGGGACAGGAACGGGAGGGCGGCGCCAGGAACAAGGAAGCCAGTTGAATCGCCTCCTCCAGGGAACCTCCGCCATTGTTCCGCAAATCCAGCACCAGTCCATCCACGGCTCCCCCCGCCCTGGCTTCCCGCAACAGGCGGCGCACATCCCGGGTGGTGCTGGCGGCATCTCCACTGCCCTGGGAATATCCGTTGAAATCCCGGTAGAAGCTGGGCAGATAGATGCTCAACACCCGCTTCCCCTCCACGTCCCACAGGGTGCTCTGGGCCTCGGAATCCTTCAAATGAATCTCGTCCCGCACCAAATCCACCACCGTCTCCGCCGAGGATCCCTCCGGCATCACCGTCAAATACACCCGGGTCCCCTTGCGGCCGCGAATCTGGCGCACCACCTTGTCCAGGGGCATCCCCACCACCGTCCGGGGCTCCTCCTTGGGAGACTGGGCCACCGCCACAATGCGATCGCCGGGACGGAGCCGCCCGTCCTTGGCCGCAGGGCCTCCGGGCACCAGGCTCATAATCACCGTGTAGGAATCCCGCCAGGTGAGGGTCGCCCCGATGCCTTGGAGAGAGAGGGACATGGCAATGTCGAAATCCTCCTTGTCGTCAGGGGCATAGTAGCAGCTATGGGGATCCAGGAGGGAGGCAAAGGCGTTCAGGAAGGTGGTCACCACCTCGCTTTCCTCCACCTCCCGACGCATGCGGAAGATATCCAGGAGGGCATTGCGACTGCGGAGGCGAACGGGCGGGGGGGTGTAGACCGCCTTTTCCGTCTCCTCCCCCTCCTTCTCCTGGGCCGCCTCCGGGGGATTTTCCTCTCGGGCGGCCATCTCTTCCTGCATCAGCTGATCCGCCAGAAGGACATTCTTCACCATATGGGTCCAATTCTTCTCCCGTTCCTCCCAGGTGGCGGCCCATTGCCGTTCCGCCGGAGAATCGTAGAGAGGCATGCTGTCTTCCTCCTGAAAATCCCACTCCCGCCCATAGGCCTGGAAGGCGAAAAGAGTCCACTCCCGCAGACGCTCCAGAAAACGCTGGTAGACCAGAAAGGCAAACTCCAAATTCGGCTGACCTCCCTCAAACAGCTTGTCCGAATACCGGCGAAATTCCTCTAAATCCTGCTGGAGAAAATAGGCTTTCCCAGGATCCAGCATCTGAAAGTAGTTCTCGTACCACTGCTCCAAAAACGCCGGGGTGATCTGGGGCGCGCGAAAATGATATCCCAATAACCCCACAACCGCTCCCCGGGCCACCAGCTGCTGCGCCGGCGTCACCGTAAAACGGGGGGAAACGTCCGCCTGAACAACCTGACGCTGGAACTGCTCCTCCAACCGAACGGGATCCAACTCGGCAAAGAGGGAGCCGCTCCAGGAAAAAAGCCAGAGCAGGAAAACCGGAAGAAGGGAAAGAAGGGGTTTCATCGTAGGGGCCAGAGCGGAAAAACGCTTGCGTTGAAATGTTATAACATACTTATTTACAAGCAGTTATAACAAAATTTGAATTTCCTGGCATGAACCAAGGGGGCTAGCGTCTGCCAGGGGAAATCAGTCGGCACTGTTGGACGCTTCCTTCCGTCAACTGTTCCACGCGCTGTTGGATGACCCCCAACAGAGGAGATTGGCGGAGGACATAGAGATAGGTTTGGTTTTCTGCGGAGATCACCAGGGTGTTTCCGCGGATTTCCACAGGGTGGAGTTGCCGGGAGGTCTGTTCCCCGGCCAGTTGGCTCCAGTTTTCCCGGATTTTTTCCAGGAGAAGCGCCTGATCCTGTCCGATGCGATGGAGGAACTTTGCCAGGCAGCGGGAGAGAGGGCGGGGCTGGGGGTGGAAGCGTCCCAGGATATCCGGCGCCGCCTCCTCTCCCACCCATTGGGCCACCAGCCGGTCCATGCGCCGCTCCTCCCGGGTAAAGAAATGCCCTTTGGGAGCCAGCAATTCCTGGGAGGACGGGGAGTCGGCCATGGGGGAAGGAAGGGAGGAAAGGCAAGGAAGAGGGGGAGAGAGGGGAGATTGCCGCTTATCTTATGAAAAATCTTGCGGAAACAGGCCCACGCCTGTCCATCCCGCCCCATAAAACCACCCCCGCCAGGGGCTCCCCAGGGAAGCCAACGCCAGGGGCGACAACGGGTTTTAACATACTCCATTATCCCCAGACTCCATGTCCTGCCTCCTGAAGAATTTCGATGCCGTCACCCAGGATTTGACCCGTGTCTGCCAGGAATGCGGACGCTCCCCCGATTCCCTCCGGCTCCTGGCCGTCTCCAAAACCTTCCCCGCCCAAGACGTGGAGGAACTGTACCAAGGCCGACACCACCTGGCCTTCGGAGAAAACCGGGTCCAGGAACTGAAGGAAAAAGCCCCCCGCCTCCCCCAGGAACTCCAATGGCACCTCATCGGACACCTCCAAGCCAACAAGGTGCGCACCGCCCTGGCATACGCCCAGTGGATCCACGGGGTGGACACGGCCGCCCTCTTCTGGCGCATTCAGGAAATCGCCGCCCAGCTCCAGGCCACCCCGCGACTCCTCCTGGAAGTCAATGTCTCCGGGGAAGAAAGCAAGTTCGGCTTCACGCCGGAAGCAGCCCTCGCTCTGGCCCGGGATATCGCCTCCCGCCCCCTCTCCGCCCCCTTGGCAGGCCTGATGACCATGGCTCCCTTCCAAGCCCCCCCGGAAACCCTGAAACAAGTCTTCGGCGGACTTCGCCAACTGCGGGATCAACTGGAGCAAATCCGGGGAGAAGCCCTGCCGGAACTCTCCATGGGCATGAGCGGAGATTATCCCGAAGCCATCCGCCAAGGCGCTACCATCGTCCGCATCGGCACCGCCATCTTCGGACATCGATAGAACAAAGCCAGATTGCCAGCGCTCCTCCCTGCTCCCCGTGAAAAACGGGGGGAGGGCTGAAATCTAGAAATCTAGAAATCTAGAAATCAACTAGAATCACAGAAGTTATAACGAAAAACCGAGGCTGGGCGTGCGGGGTGCACAAACCGCCCTCTGTGTCCTCCGCGCCCCGGCTTGCCGGGGGTTCCGTGTCCTCCGTGTTTATCCTCCCTGGTCTCCGCAGGC
>JAEDMH010000103.1 GCA_016303095.1 Lentisphaeria bacterium
GCATTTCCATTAGAACTCCAGTCGGAAGGAGTTTCCTTCCAGGGTGAGAGTTTCCGTTTTGGGGCAATATTGGCCTCCGGTGACCTTCACGGGAGTGAGGCCCTTGGGGTGGGGCAATCGGATGCGGAGGGAAGGAGAGGTGCGTTCCAGGTGGACGGTCCCCTGGATGACGTTGTCTTGGCGTGTCACTTCCAGGTTTAGTTTTCCGAAGTGGGTGCAGAGTCCTTGGATGCGGAGGGGGGCGCCTTCTTCCATCCAGGCCCGGGGGATGCCCTTGAGGAGGGTCAGACCGCCTTTTTCCTCCAGGGCCAGCATCCACCGGCACTGCATGAGGAACCATCCTTCCTCGTGGGTCTTATGGCTGCTGACGTGGTAATAGTGTTCCCAGAAGGTGTAGGTATGGCGGTCTTGGAGGGAGACCAACTGGTTGTAGAAGCACTTCAGGAAGAGTTTGGTCTCTCCCCGTTTCAGGTGGGCGATGTCGTGTCGGAAGTAGTAGGGCTGGGAGAGGCCGGCGTTTTCCCGGAAATGGGGATGCTGGTGGCTTTGGAGGATCAGATCGGCCAGGATGTCATCTTCGGGAAGGGCGTCGGTGAGGAAGAGGGCCATGGCCCCGGAGTCCAAACGTCCGAAGATGGTGCCGTGACTGAACCATTCGCCGCCGTCGGCATGATAGGCCACATTGCCGTTGGCGCCGGGCCAGGGCCCTAGGGCGGGGGTCCAGCTGCCGTCCATGAGGGGGACCAGGGGGGATTCTCCGGCGGATTGCTCCAGGCCCCGGCGGATGTCCTTCCGGTATTCTGCGGCGTCCCTGGCCAGTTCCTGGGCTAGCTCCGGGGAGAAGGGAGGCAGGATTTCCGCCAGTCCGGCGAGGCCCAGATAGGCGCCGGCGTTCAGGAAGAAGGCGCAAGTCTTGTCGTCGGGATCCGAGGATTTGCCGGCGATGAGGCCGCCGGTGGTCTGGGCCTCCCTTCGCTGGGCCAGGAGGAAGCGGGCGGAGTTCTCCACCTGGGGCAGCACTCGTCGCAGCCAGGCGTCGTCCCGAGTGGTCTTGTAATGTTCGGCGACGCACCAGAGGACGGCGCCGGTTTCGCTTTCGTAGTCGGCGTAGCTATTGATGAATCCCCGTTCGTCCTGGCGGGAGAGGAACCATTGGAGGCATCGGTCCACATCCCTGTGGTATCCCATGGAATCCAGGAAGAGGAGGATGGGGCTGGATTCGGTGCCGATGGGGGCGTAGACGCCCACAGTAGGCAGGAGGGGGCCATCTCCCTCTCCTTTGCCCGAGGTGGTCAGCTCCAGGTGGAGGAGGCCGGCCTGGATGCGTTCCTGGATGGCGCGCTCAGGCAGTTGGAGGAGAGCCGCCTGGGTTTCCCAGGCTTTCCAGTATTGGATGGCGCCTTGGAGATGCTGGGCATAGTCTGAGGAGAAGAGTTTCCGGGCCCGCTCCTCGGAGATGCAGGAGTGGAGCATCTGCCAGTCGAAGGTCACTTTGCCCCGGGCGGGAATCAGCACCGCCATCTCCAGCTGAGGGGTGGGCACTCCATTCAGACGGCAGACGCAGACCACCCCATGGTCTCCGTGGTGCAGCATGCCTTCCTGAAGAGGGGCGTTCTCCACGCAGAGATGGGGAACCCGGTGGAAGGCGTAGGTAGGGACATCGGTGAGGTTGACCGCCTCCACGTGGAGCCAGCAGATCATGGCGTCCTCTTCGTCTCCTAGGGTGGCCAGGCTGGGATTCTTTTGGGGGAGGGATTCCTTTTCCTCTGGGGAGATGTTGGTGCCCAGCATGCAGGCGTAGGCCTGAAGGGGATCCGTGCCGCCTTGGTGGAGATCCTGGGGAGAGAGAGGCCCCTTCTCCCGGGTGGCGAAGAGCGTCATCTCGTAGTCCACCGTCTGTTCGTTTTGAGTGACATGGAGGATGGGGAGATGGCCTTCGTGGAGTCGTCGGGTGACCTGATGGCATCCGTGGGATCCGGGGCCCACCTCGTAGATGAAGCGCATGGGATCGGGGCGATCCGGAAGATGCCGTGGGCAGTCATGGTTCCACACGGTGATTTCTCCCCAGCTTCCCAGATCCTCGTAGACATGTCGGTTGACCCGAAAGAACCGGGTATCCCGGGCCATCCCCAGCCAGACAGGCACCTCCGGATCCTTAGTGCTTCGGGCACAGGCCTTTTCGTAGCTCTCCTCCGGCTCCGATTCCATGCGCCGGACATCGGTGAGCAACCCTTTGGCCTGAATCGCCGCCACGATTTCCTGGTAGGTGGTCCGGGGATCCTCCGGGGTGGTGATGACGCATTGGGCCAGGGGATACCAAAGGGGGGATTCCCGGGTGACATCCCGGAGGAAGAAGGTGAAGGGGTGGGGGCCCCGGATGACCCGCACGAGAGTGGGGAAGTCCCCCGGGGCGATGTGGGCATCCTGGATTTCCACGTCCATGGAAATGGTCTCCGCCGGGATCTCCGGCGTGCCGGCAAAGCGTCCGCCGCGCAGTTCGAGATGTCCGGGGCCACAGGGAGTCTGCCAGAGGATGCGAATGTTCATGGTGTTGTGGTTTTTTGGTGGGGAGGGAGGGGAGCTGGGGGCTCAGGCCAAGGGGGCGTGGGAGAGTTCCGCGGAGATTCCCGGAGGGAGCGCATAGCGGGGAGGCTCTCCCTTTTTCAGGGAGCAGGTCAGCAGGCCATAGGGGGTGGGCAGGGAAATCTCGGCCCAGGCCAGCCCTAGGAGACGGGGCGTCAGCCGGATTTTCCGGAAGGCGGGTTCCAGAAGTTCCAGGCCCAGGAGGCGGACAGGGAGCTGGTAGGCGGGGGTGCCGCCCCAGGCGTGGGAGAAGTCAAAGGCGTAGTCCGGCTGGGGCGGGAACCATCCCTCTTTGAGCCCCTTGGGGCACTCCTGGGCCAGGGGAATCCATCGGCGCAACAAAGCCATCCCGTAGGCGGAGAAGAGGCCAGTCTTTTCCAAAGCCTCCAGGGTGTAGTGCATGAAGTAGGGCTGGACCTCGGGGAGGTCGCTGTCCATCACCCGCCGCAGCAAGGCCCGGGCTTCCTCCCCTTCCACCAGCCCGTAGAGCACCGCCAATATGTTGGCGTGACGGGAATAGTGGCGCCGCGGGGGATTTTCGGGGAGATAGAAGGAGACCTGGGGGGATGGGGTCTCCTGGCCGTCGAAGAAGAGCTGCTTTTCCGGATCGTAGAGGAGGCGTCGGCATGCCTGGGAGAGGCTTTCCGCCCAGGCCTTGGCCTCCTGGGCTTCCTGGGGAAGCCCCAGAAGAGCAAAGAGGGCGGCGGCGTTGTGCAGGGCGCCATGGAGAAAGGCATTCAAGACTGTTTGCCCCAGGTATTTGGGGGGATGGTGGAGAGAGAAGCCATCCACCACCAGCCAGTCCACGAACATATAGTCGGGGGGATTGTCCAGGATTCCTTCCGGTCCCATGTAGGTGCGGAAGCGTTGGAGGAGGAGTCGGAGGGCGGGGAGGCATTGCTGGATCAGGGAGAGATTTCCGGTGAAGCGGTAGACATCCCGGAGCCATTGGACCCAGATGAGGCTGTAGGAGGTGTGGAAGAGACGCCCGTGGTTGGCTTCGAGCATTTGGGCGGTGCGCAGCAGATCGAACTCCGCCAACGTCATGTCCCCGAAGGTGCCCAGGGTCATGAGAGTTTCCATGTAGTAGTCTCCCGTGCAGGCCAACGGTTCCTGGTGCTTGGGGCTGTCCAAGTGGAGATTCTGCCGGCATATGCGCAGGGTCCATCGGCAGACCTGATAGACGGCCTCCAGCCCCGGATCGCTGCACCGGAACTCCCCCTTCTGGGGCGTGGGAAGGCAGGTCTCCACCAGACCGGGGGTCAGGGTCAGAGGGCGGGTGGCATCCTGGTTGACCACGGTCAGCAAATATCCCCCCACGCTATGGGCGTGGAAGGCCTGGAAGGAGAGGGACGGGGCGGCCAGAGTGATGGTAAGACGGTCATGGGGATGGGCGGGGGAATCCTCAAAGCACTGGAGTTCCCCTCGGCAAGGGCCATCGGCCTCCAGGGTGGGATAGCCACAGTAAATGCGGGAAAACTCCACCACAAAATCCCGGGTCTCCCCGGGGGGAATCTCCAGACTCCGCCGGCCCTCGGGGAGGATGGGGGTCTCCTGGCGGGGAGGAAGAGGGGAGGGGAGAAGGGGACGGGGCAGGGGGATGGGGACGGCAGGGGCCCAGGGGGAAGGGGAAAGGGAGCCGTCGTAGGTCGTTTCCTCCTGGAAGGCGGGGAGGACCCGGGCCTGCCAGGAGGAGTCGGAGAGAAGCCATTCCCGGGAGCCGTCCTGATAGAGGAGTTCCGCCTGGAGAATGAATCCGCCTTGGCCTAGGGAGTGGTCGCACAGGGCCACGGGCCCCAGGCACACAAGGGCATCAAAGTGGAGGGATTCCGCTCCGTCCGCCTCCCAGAGGCACACATCCCCATACCAGGGCATGGGGCGGGGCATTTCCAGCCAGTCTCCTCCGAAGGTGGCCGGCCCGCTGACCAAAGGTTTCCCATTCAGGGAGAGGTGGTAGGTGGTGTCCGCCGAGACTAGGAGGCGGGCCTGGAGGAGAGGCTTGGGCAGGGGGAAGACGCATTGGAATTGGGCCACGGTAAAGCGCTGGCCCTGGGGCACCTTCTGGTCAAAGCTGGTGGCCAGCCGGGTGGCCTGCCGATCGGGATGGAGGCGGGGGCTAAGCCAAATCCACTGGGCGTTCATGGTGGGCAAAGGGGAAAGAGGGGAGAAAGAAATGCGGCAGGCCGTCTTTCCCTCCGCCAGCAAAAAAGGGGGGGGAGAGAAGCGGTCTGCCGCAGGAATGGGAAAGAGGAGGGGCGGGGAGAAGAGATGGGCCCTAAAGAGGCGAACGGAGGGGAATCGCTAGTTCTCCAGCTCTTCCACGGCGAAGCACACGGGGGGCTGGGTCATGTCGCTGTCCTGCCGGATTTCGTTCAGGGCGCCGTCCATGGCGGATTGGCTGGCTTTCTCCGTGAGGAGCAGCATGGGCACGGTATCCTTCCGGGCGTCCTGCTCGTGCTGGGAGACGGAGGCGATGGAGATGCCGTGGCCGGCAAAGACCCCGGCAAGGCGAGCCAATACCCCCGCTCTGTTCTTCACCTGGCAACGCACGTAGAAACGACTCTGAATCTCGTCTTTGGTGGCCAGCTGGAGGCTCTGATCGTAGACGGGGAAGGGGGTGACCCGTCTCGGACAGTTCCGCTGACGATTCAGGGCTAAATCCACCAGGTCGGCCACCACGGCGCTGGCGGTGGCGGCCCGCCCCGCCCCACGACCGTAATACATGGTGGCGCCCACAATGTCTCCCTTCACCCACAGGGCGTTGAAGACACTGGAGACATTCCCCAGGAGAGACTCCCGGGAGACCAGGGCGGGACGGACGCAAAGCTGGATCTTGTCCCCCGTTTTCCGGATGGTGGCCAGCAATTTGATGCGATATCCCAGCTGGGCGGCATATTCAATGTCCGTCAGGGTCACCTCCCGGATGCCCTGGACCGACACGTCATCCAGGGTAAACCACTTTCCATAGACCAGGGAGGCCAGGATGGCGGCCTTGTTGGCGGTGTCATAGCCATCCACGTCGGTGGAGGGATTGGCCTCGGCGTAGCCCGCCTTCTGGGCGGCCTCCAGCACCAGGGAGAAGTCGGCCTTCTCGTTTTCCATGCGGGAGAGGATGTAGTTGCAGGTGCCGTTGAGAATGCCGTACATGGCCTCCACGTGGTTGGCCACCAGGCCTTCCCGGAGGGCTTTGATGCAGGGGATGCCGCCGCCCACAGAGGCCTCGAAGTAGATTTCCGTGTTGTGTTCCCGGGCCAGCCGGAAGAGCTCCTCGCCGCAGAAGGCCAGGAGGGCTTTGTTGGCGGTGACCACGGGCTTGCCCAGTTTCAGGGCTTCGGAGACGAATTTCCGGGCGATGGTGGTGCCCCCCACCAATTCCACCACCACGTCTACCTCCGGGGAGTGGATCAAGGCCATGGCATCGGAGTCCAGGAGTCCCGGGGGCAGGGTGATGCCCCGGTCGGAGGTGGTGTCTAGATCGGCGATTTTCGTCAGCACCAGATTCACGCCGGTGCGTTGGGCCATGAGAGAGGCGTTCTTCAGGAGGGTTTCCACCACCCCTGCGCCGACTGTGCCGAAACCGATGACGCCAATGCGAATAGTATCCATAGTAGTGGGGAAATCCGAGGGGGTGGGGTGGGAGGAAGGATTATTCCTTCCGGGCGATGTGGTGATTATGGTCCCGGAAGAGGAGGACGGTGGGCTTGTGCTCGGCGGCTTCCTGGGGGTCGTAGAGTCCGAAGACCATGATGGTGACCAGGTCGCCGGCCATGCCGCTCCTGGCGGCGGCTCCATTCAGGCAGAAGATCCGGGAGCCCCGGGGGGCGGGAATGGCGTAGGTCTCAATGCGACTGCCATTGTTGTTGTTCACAATGAGAATCTTCTCGTAGGGAAGAATGCCCGCCTCTTCCAGACACTCCTGGTCAATGGCCATGCTCCCCTCGTATTCCAGATCGGCGGAGGTGACCTCCACCCGGTGAAGCTTCGCTTTCAGCAGTTGCACTTGCATAGTCTCAAGGAAAAAAGGAGGGACGCCCCGGAGGAAACCCCGGAAAAACGGGAACTCGCTCCCGAGTCCCCAGGGAAGGGACGTCCAAACAGCCCGAAAGGGAGACAGCCCCAGCCGGGAGGCTTCCTCTCTTTCTCCCTCCCGTGCCTTCGGCTGTCTGACAGGGGCAGGGAGAGAGGAAGAAGAGACGGGGCAGGCGCCCTGCCGGGCGCGCAGGTTAGGCGTTGGGCTTCTTGGCGTTGGCGGCGATGCGCAGGCGCAGGGCGTTCAGCTTGATGAAGCCGGTGGCGTCCTGCTGGTTGTACACATCGTCCGCCTCGAAGGTCACCACCTCCGGATCATAGAGGGTGTAGGGAGAGCGGCGCCCCACGATGTAGCAGTTGCCCTTGTAGAGCTTGCAACGCACATCGCCAGTGACGTTCTTCTGGCTCTCGGTGATGGCGGCCTGGAGGAACTCCCGCTCCGGGGAGAACCAGAAGCCGTTGTACACCATGTTGGCGTATTTGTCAATGAGGGAATCCCGGGCGCTCATCACTTCCCGATCCATGGTGATGGATTCCATGGCCCGGTGGGCGTGGAAGAGGATGGTTCCGCCGGGAGTCTCATAGACGCCCCGGTCCTTCATGCCGGTGAACCGGGTCTCCACAATGTCGATGCGTCCAATGCCGTGCTTGCCGCCCAGGCGGTTCAGCTCCCGCATCATGTTGGCGGGGGAGAGGGCCTTGCCGTCCAGCGCCACAGGATTGCCCTTCTCGAAGGAGATGGTGATGTACTCCGGGGTGTTGGGGGCGTCTTCCACAGGGGTGGTCATCACATGGCATTCCCGGGGGGACTCCACCCAGGGATCCTCCAGCACGCCACCCTCGAAGGAGATGTGCAACAGGTTCCGGTCCATGGAGTAGGGCTTCTTCGCCGTGACATTCACGGGAATCTTCCGCTCCTGGGCATATTGGATCAGATCCGTGCGGGACTTGAAGGTCCAGTCGGAGGAACGCCAGGGCGCGATGAACTTGATGGCGGGATTCAGGGCGTAGGCGGACAACTCAAAGCGAATCTGGTCGTTGCCCTTGCCCGTGGCTCCATGGCAGATGTATTCGGCCCCCTCTTTCTTGGCCACCTCCACCAGATGCTTGGAGATGAGGGGACGGGCAATGGAGGTGCCCAGAAGGTACATGTTCTCGTAAATGGCGTTGGCCTGGAACATGGGGAAGATGTATTCCCGGGCAAATTCCTCCGTCAAATCCTCCACGTAGGATTTCTTGGCACCACAGGCCAGGGCCTTGGCGTCAATGCCATCCAATTCCTCCGCCTGCCCTACGTCGGCACAGTAGGTGATGACCTCGGCATTGTACTTCTCCTGAAGCCAGGTCAGGATGCAGGAGGTGTCCAGACCGCCGGAATATGCCAGAATGACTTTCATGATGCTTGGATAAACCCTATTCTGTAAACCAAGAAAAAACAGGACCCCGCCCTGCTCCAAGGCAGGACGATGGCCAGGGAAACGGGACAAAGCGCCTAATATATCCTCGGGACAAGGGCCCGGCCCCTCCCTTAGGAAGCAACTCCCGGATTTCTAGATTCCCCCCCGCTTGCGGGGGATAGGGGGCAATCCTCCTGAACCCCGGCAGGGGTGGGAGGATCGCTAGACGGGGG
>JAEDMH010000104.1 GCA_016303095.1 Lentisphaeria bacterium
CACGGAGGGGAAACACGGAAGCCACGGAACGCCCGGCAAGCCGGGCGGCACGGAGACCACAGAGGGGGCAGAGCCTGCTGCGCATGCTCCGCCCTGGGTTCTTTTTGGGGGAAAGTCCTAGATTCTCTAGATCCTCTAGATTCTCTAGATCCTCTAGATTTCTCTAGAACCTCTAGATTTCTCCCCGTCGTTTGCGGGGGGAGTGGGCGGAGAAGCGGTCAAGGATCCAGGAGAGTGCGGGCAGATATCCGAAAGCGGCCAGGAGAGTGCCCATTCCCAGAGCGCCTGGGGCCTGCTTCCATGTGCCGCACAAGGCGATTTCCGCCAGAGCAAAGAGGAGATGGGCCGTCCCCCCCGCCAGAGCGGCGGCATGCCATCCCCGGGGATTTTGCGGAAAAAGGGGATGGGAGGCCAACACCGCCACAGTGCCGGTGGAGAGGCACAAGGTCAGCGAATGGACTCCCAGGGGAAGAGCGACGCTGCCATCCCAAAGGATCCCCGCTCCCCATGCCAGGAGCATGGGAAGGCCCATGGGAGCGCGCAGGGCGAGATAGGCCAGACACAGAGGGAGGGGATGGAGATGGAGTTCCGGGAAGAAGCGTCCCGCCACCAGTTCCCACCCTAGGAAGAAGTAGAGCAGAAGCAGAAATCCGACCTTGCGCAGTCCTCCCCACAGACATCCGGAACGTCCCGTCAGGCTCTGACGGATCGCCTGAGGATGGAGGGTCACCGACACCTCCAGCAGAGCATGGTTCTGAGAATCGGTGAGTTTCATGCCCGCCCTACCGCTTGCCCCGGATGGCCACCATCACATATTGGATGCCCAGAAAGTCCTTCACCCCAGGAAGGACGGCATAAACGGGGGAATCGTCAGGCGCCCGATCCTTTCCTTGAATCACGCCCACAGGCAAGCCAGGCTGCATGGCCTCGTTCCCCAGATCCGTGGTGTAGAGCCACTCCCCAAATCCCAGGGAGTCGAAAGACTCTCCCATGGTGCCCGTCAAAACCAGCCCTCCCTCCCGATTTTCAAGAATGCCGCTGGTCTTCCGCAAAGTCGCCTCTCCTGGAAGAGTGAAATCCCTGGCGCACAGCAATTTGACAACACACTGACGGGCCATGGCCTGAATCACCACCCCCACGACGCCATCCACGGAAAGGACAGCTTGCCCCTCCTGGATTCCATCCGAGGCGCCACGGTCCAATAGAAAAGTATTCAACTTTCCTAGAAACAGTCCCCGTCCCGTCACTTCCGCCACCACGAGGGAATAGTCTTTCGGTTGCTTGTAGTGGCGCAAAAGTCGTTGCAGCTGGAGATTTTCCAAGCGCAGCCCCTCCTGTTGCGCCTGGGCCTGGGACAGTCCAATCCGGGCCTGAGTCAACTCCACCAGCAGGGCATTTCGCTCCTCCAGGGTCATGTTCTCCGGCAATCCCCCCAACGCCTCCCGGGTGATGCGCTGTCCCATCGCCTGGAGTTCCTGGGCAGGCTGAGTCAAGAGCATTCCGGTGTGGAGAAGTCTTCGAGCGGTTCCCGCGGGGAGAAGAAAGAGAGCGCCGGCGCAAAGCAGGAAAGAGAGGAGAGTCAGGAGCCGTGACGTCAGGTTTCCCTGGGAGCGGGGAGAAAGTTTTTCCTCAGGCGAAGTCATAGTGTTTTCCCAAGAGTTCCGCCAATTCCGTCAGCTTTTCCTCTTCGGCTTCTCCCTCGACCCGCAGGGTCACCACATCTCCCCGTCGGAGGGAGAGCCCCATAATGGAAAGGGGCGAGGCGGTAATGGGGGAGGCCTTTCCTTGGGGGGAGACCACCCAGGCCCGTCCGGAATAGCCCTTCAAGGAGGCCGCAATCACCCCGCTGGGACGCAGATGAATCCCCCGGGCATTCTCAATCATGACAATCTTTTCCTTCATGTTCCTCCATGATGCCACGGACACCCTCATCGCTCCTCCCCTCCCCCCATGGCAAGGGGAAGGAAAAGGGAAGACTCACACGGAAGGGGACACCCCTTCCCGAATCCAGCGGGTCAAGGCCTGTCCCGGATCCTCCACATCCTCCCTCTCCAGGAAAAACTCCCGGCATCCCGGATGGTTCTTTTCCACCAAAGGCAATCCATAGGAGAAATCCCGGAAATGCCCCTCGCAGAATCCGCCCACGGACTTTCCCGCCTGGGCAGCCAACTCCCCCAGGCGTTCCTTGGCCTCCGGGGAGAAGCGGAGAGCATAGCCGGATTTTTCCTGGAAGCGTTGGACAAAGGCATCCACTTCGGGGGAGGCCAAATGGCGGAGCTTCTGGGCGTTGGCCTGAATCAATTCCTCCAAGACCTGTCGAGGATGCTCCATCATGGCTCGGGTGAGATGCAGTTCCGACACCCCGGTGCCGGGAAGCTCGAATTTGAAGTCCCGGAAAAGGCGCTCCAATACGGTCAGCAGTCCCCGGGCGCCGGTGCGTTCCGCCGCCGCCAGCCGGGCAATTTCCCCCAGGGCCTCCGGCTCCGTCGTCAGGTGAATCCCATATCCCTCCATGGCCGTCACGTATTGTTCCCAAATCCCATTCTCCGCCGTGGTGAGAATCCGCTCCAACTCCGACTCCCCCAGCTCCTCCAAAGCCACGCGCACGGGAAAGCGCCCCACAAACTCCGGCTCGAAGCCGTAGTTCACCAAATCCGCAGTCTGGACCTGCTGAAGCAAGGCTGAATCCCCGCTTCCCAGCGTGGACGTCTCCCGTCTCTCCTCCCCCGTCTCCTCCCCCTCCCGGGCGGCGAGAAATCCAATGGAGCCATTTCCCAGGCGACGTTTCACCAGGGCATCCAGTTTGCTGAACGCCCCCGAGACAATGAAGAGGATGAATTTGGTGGAGATGGTGGAGGGCGGGCGCTGTCCATCCCGCTGGAAACTCATCATGGCCTGCATCTGGCCCATCATGTCGTTCTGGGCAATGAGACGCACCTCGGAATCCTCCAGCAATTTCAAGAGATTCACCTGGACACCCCGGCCGGAGACATCCTTCTGCCCATCCCCTCCCCGGCTGGCCAACTTGTCCACCTCGTCAATGTAGACAATGCCAAACTGGGCCAATTCCACATTTCCGTCCGCCGCCTTCACCAAATCCCGGACAATGTCCTCCACGTCATACCCCACATACCCCGTCTCGGAGAACTTGGTGGCGTCCGCTTTGACAAAAGGAACCCCCACCAGGCGAGCGATGCAGCGCATGAGATAGGTCTTCCCCACCCCTGTGGGGCCCATCATCAGCACATTGGACTTGGGATAGTCCCGCCTGGCCATCTCCGGATCCTCCAGACAGCGGCGTGCATGGTTGTAGTGGTCGCACACCGCCGTGGCCAGGACCTTCTTCGCCTCGTCCTGACTGATCACATACCGGTTCAGGTCGTCCCGAATCTCCCTGGGTCTCAAGGAGAAGTTACGCACCACATCCAAGGGGGAAGCCTGGGAGGCTCGCTTCTTCTCTTCCCCGCTCTCCTCTCCTGCCGCGCTTCGCTCCATGCGGATGGACCCCAGGGGAATCCCCCCCAGACGATCCATCAATTCCCGCAACTCCTTCCAAGGATCTCGGGGAGACCGGGATTTCTCGGTCTGCTCCTCTTCCGGGCGCCGCTCCTGCCCGTCCTCGCTCCTCTCGTCCTTCATTCTCGTCGTCTTCCTTGATGCATGCCTTCTGGAGAAGGGGGAAGGGGCGGCGTCCAACGCCTGTCCCCTCCCCGGCTTCGGGTACGATGTCCCGGCGTGTCAGCGGGCGGGGGCCCAGGCGGGGAGGGAGAGTCTCGCCCCCTTGGTCAGAGCCTGAAAAGTATGGAGCTGGGAATCCACCACATACAGATCCTGGGAGCCGCCAGTGGCCCGGGTGCAGACGATATGTCGTCCATCGGGGGCCCAGCTGGGGGCCTCCCACTGTCCCGCCGCTTCGGTGACAATCTCGGGCTCTTCTTCGGGATGGGCCGGATCCAGCACCGCCACCACATACTGCCCCCCCACCCGGGTGGAAAAGCAGATCTTGCCGCTGCGGGGGGACCAGTCCGGGGAGACGCACTCCGCCCCTCCCCGGGTGAGACGCCGAGCCTTGCTTCCCGTCAGGGAGCGGAGATAGAGCTGGGGGCGTCCCGGCTGATCCGAGACATAGCACACCTGGGTGCCGTCCGGGCTGAAGACAGGAGAGGATTCCACCCCATCGTCCTCTGTCAACCGACTCCGGGTGCCCGTGGAGAGGTCCAGGAGATAGAGATCCACCTGTTTTCCCAGGGAGAGAGGCAAGACCACCTTCCGTCCATCGGGGGAGAGATCGGCGGAGGCATTCAATCCCCGGGAGTTGGAGATGATGCGCTGTCGTTTGTTGCCCAGATCCATCAGGAGGATCTGGAGGGCGCTTCCCTGATTGAGAGTATACACCAGGGCGCCGGCATGCCCCCAAGAGGGTTCTGTGGAGATGGCGCCATTGTGGGTCAACCGGGTCTGGGCGCTGCCATCGATACGGCAGGTGTAAAGCTCCTTCCGCCCCTTGGAATCGGTGACCACATAGGCGATGGGACGGGTGCAAAGCGCCGGCACCCCAAAGAGTTCCCGCAGGAGGGCGTCCGTGACCTTGGCCGCCCCTTCATTCCAGTCCTCCCCCCTGCCCTCCAGCTGAAGCACCCTCTCCTCTCCGGCCACCCGAACCGAGAGGGAATATCCATAGGCGTTCCCATGCACGGAAAGTTGAATCTGCCCCCGCTCCCCCATCCCCTCGGGGAGCACCTGGAACCAGTCGCACCGGGTCAGCATGGTCTCCAGCACCTTGGCTCCCTGGGGATCGCCCGTGTATTTCACCATGCCCAGGGTGGGGTTTCCCTGAACCACCTTGGTCACCGACCCCACGGGACGCTGCTGCTGCCCCAGGAGCAGACAGGGCATGAATCCCCACACCAGCAGGGCAAAGCCCCTAAAAAACATAGACACGAATCGCTCCATCGGCTCTTCCCTCAATGTGTTGTCTTACCTCCCTCTACCACGGAACAGCCCCCCCCTCCCCCAAGGGCGGAAGGCAAACCGGAGCCCGCAAAGGACTCCGGCACGGGCAAAAGGGACGGTTTTCTCCCCCAGAGGAGGGCTTACACCGCCATGAGTTCCTGCTGCTTGTCCGCCAGGACGGCATCCACCTTCTCAATCATCTTGTCCGTCAGCTTCTGGATCTTCTCCGTCTGGCTCTTCTGCTCATCCTCGGTAATCTCGGACTTTTTCTTGGCCTCCTTGATGGCCTCGTTGGCATCCCGGCGGGCGTTCCGAATCTCCACTCTGGCTTCCTCGGCGTACTTCTTCACCTGCTTGGTCATCTCATTGCGGCGCTCCTCGGAAAGTTCCGGGATGGGCAGACGAATCACCTTGCCATCGGTCACGGGGGTGATCCCCAGTCCACTGGCCTGGATGGCCTTCTGGATGGCATTCACCGCATTGATGTCCCAGGGCTGGATCTTCAGGAGACGAGGTTCGGGAGCACTGATGGCCGCGATGTCCTTCAAGCGGGTCTGAGCGCCATAGTAATCCACCATCACTCCCTCCACCAGGGCGGGAGAGGCCTTTCCCGTACGGACGGAGTCGAAGCGGCGCTTCAGGGCGTCCACGGTGTTGAGCATGGCCAATTCGGTATTTTCATGGATTTCTTCTGCGGTAGGCATAAGGGGTATCTTCTCCTTTCTTGCTGAGGTTGGATTCGTTGTAAGGAATGAAGGTTTGCACAAGCTGTGATGGTCATGAAGAGAGGAAAGCCGTCAAAGGCCTCACCTCCTCCCCCTCCCGAAACGCCTTCGCCTCACCATGGCACAGGCCTCCGGGAAACCCTTCCCAGGCCACCCCCGGTTCTCCCAGGGACAGTCCTCCCGCCGGGAAAAGGCTACTCTGTGACCAAAGTGCCATGCTGGAAGTTCCCGGAGAGAATCTCCCGGAGAACCCCCTCCTGACCAGCCTTGAAGACCACCATGGGCAGATGGTTTTCCTGGCACAGGGCAAAGGCGTTGGCGTCCATGACCTTCAAGTGGAGGGCCAAGGCCTTGTCATAGGAGAGTTTGGGGAAGCGAACCGCCTCAGGATGGAGGACGGGATCGGCGTCATAGATGCCATCCACCTTGGTGGCCTTAAAGACGGCCTGGGCCCGGATTTCCAGAGCCCGGAGAGCCGCCGTGGTGTCGGTGGAGAAGAAGGGGTGGCCGGTGCCTGCGGCGAAGAGAACCACGGTTCCCTGGGAGAGGAGGCGTTCCGCCTCCCGGTAGTCAAAGGGAGGCAGCACCCCGGCAATGGGGAGGGCGGACTGGATTTCCGCAGGCAGGGAGAGAGTCTGGAGGGCGTCTCGCATGGCCAGGGCATTCATGCAAGTGGCCAGCATGCCCATATAGTCCGCTCCCACCCGATCCATACCCTGGCGACTCCCCGCCAGCCCCCGGAAGAGGTTTCCCGCTCCAATAATCACAGCGACTTGGGTGCCACAGGCAATGGCCTCCGCCACCAGGGAAGCGCTCTTGGCAATGGCGGCGGGATCCAGCCCTCCGTGGGGGCCACCCAAGGCTTCGCCACTGATCTTCAGGAGGATACGGGAAAAATAGGGTTGGGGCATACAGGAAAGAGGCCAAAGGGAATGAGAAAAGAGGGGGATTTTTCCATATTGTAAGGCGGTTTCCCGTTTCTGCGACCTCCCCGCACCAGTTTTTTTGTCCCTTCCACGGGGGCAGGCAAAGGCCCTTCCCCCCCCTCAAGCGATCCTCCCGCCTCCACAAGAAGACGTATAAAAATCTACAACTCCCAGAGAATCTAGGAGTTGTAGATAAAAAAAGGGAATCCACGTCGCTCCTGGGAGGCGCCCCAGGAACGACCGGTTTGGGAGTCAGAAGGCTAGAACCACTCCTTCTTGCCCTCCACGTAGATCTTCTGGAACTCCTCGTCGCTCTTGGTCAGATAGAGAATGCCTTCGATGAGGCCCAAGATACCGCCAATGCCACAGAAAAAGGAGATGATCAGCTGGATAATCCCCGCCTTGTTGTATCCCAGGTAGAACTTGTGGATGCCCAGAAATCCCAAAAAAATCGCCAGCAGACCGGCCACCAATTTTTCCTTGGGCTTGTTCATGAAATCTTGCACTGCATTGTTTTCCATAGGGAAATGTTTCCTTTTGAGGTTTGAGGTTAGGAACTTTTTGGGGAACACGCCCACGGCACGTCACCGTGGACAAAGGAACTATCCTCCCAGGGGAGCCAGGAGGGAGAAGGGAACCCAGGGAAGATTGCGAAGAAGGAAAAAAAGAAGCAAAACCGCCGCCACGCCCCAGGCCAAGTCGGCTCTCCCAAAAAGGGAGGGAAGCCAAAGCAGTCCCAGAAGATACCCGCCCATGGGCAGCAGGAGGAGATTGTTGTGGAGGCTGCGGAGAAATTCCCCGTGGAGAAGCCAGTAGAGGGCTCGGGTGCCGCCGCAGCCAGGGCAGTGGAGGCCCGTGAATTCGTGAAAGAGGCAACGGGGCCAGAAGGAGCCGGGAGACTCCGGAGAATGCCAGTAGAGCAACGCCATAGCTCCCAGGACGAAGGGAAGTCCCCAAAGACACACCTTCCTTCCCCGGGAACACCAGAGCCTGCCCTCACCTTCCGTCATTCACCCCCCCTTTCTCCTCTCCCTCCACAGGCGCCACCGCCTCCTCCGGAACATAGGCAATCTGCACCCTGGCACCACAATGCCGACAGACATCGGCCTTGTTGTCATTCCAACCGCCACAATTGGGACAAATCATCTCTCTTTGCCATAGCCCCCCCACGACTTCCAGGAATCAGGGGAGAAAATCAAACACGGAACACTCCGCCCAGGAAAGGCCTCAGGGAATAACACCCAGCCCCCCAACAAGCAAACAAAAGAAAAATTTGACCATACTATAAGCCTCTCCCGCAATTTTCAAATCCCAAGGGCGCTTCCTCGAAAATAGGGAGAACACGAAATTGAAACACGGAGGGCACAGAGATAAAACACGGAGGGCACAGAGATAAAACACGGAGGGCACAGAGATAAAACACGGAGGGCACGGAGGCGTCGGCAAGCCGGCGCACACGAAGACCACGGAAGGGCAGAGCCTGCTATCGCATGCTCCGCCCCGGGGTCTTTTTGGGGGAAAGTCCTAGACCTCTAGAATCTCTAGACCTCAAGAATCTCTAGACCTCTAGAACCTCTAGATCCCTAGATTTCTAGATTTCTAGATTTCTAGATTTCTAGATTTCTAGATTTCTAGAT
>JAEDMH010000105.1 GCA_016303095.1 Lentisphaeria bacterium
CTTCCGTGTTTTAACTCCGTGCCCTCCGTGTCTCCCCTCCGTGGCGGGGGTTCATGAGGATTGCCCCCCTTCCCCCCGTCAGCGGGGGGAAATCGAAGGGCTAGAGATTCTAGAGTTTCTCCTCCCTCCTCCTCCTTGTGGTGGTGAGGGGAAGGGGGGGGGAGGGATCGTGGCCTTCAATGTTCTGCTTCTGCCACCACCGAGACTCCCTTTTCCATGTGATGGATCATGGCGATGGTGGCCACGCCCAGGAGGACGGATGCGCTGGAGAGCACCATAAGATGCGCTCCGTAGACCCCTGGGGTGTGGAGGATGCCCCAGAGATCATTGAGGAGATCCAGACCATGAAGCCCTAGGAGGATCATCAGCAAGGTAGGCTGGAAGAGGCCGGCGCCGTTCTTGGCGTTTCTTGCCCGTTGGGCGATGCGAAGACGAAGAGGGATCCAAAGAAGGAGGGCGGCTGTGGTGAGGATCGTAGGGAGGATGAGGTAGTCTGGGAAGAGAGAGGGATCTCCGCCGGCGCAGAAGAAATCCCGAATTTGATTGGCTAGGGTATGGGTGGCTGGCTCCAGAGGTTGGACGAGGGGGGCGTGGCATCGCCATTTACCCTGCCAGAGAGCCACGATGGGAGTAAGGATGGCGAAGAAGAGGAAGAAGGCATCGAAGAAGTAGAGGGAGAGTTTCATTTGCCGGGAGGAGACGGGACGGCAGGGGAGCTGTTCTACGGCTTCCTTCCCGCCTGGCGTCCAGGGGGCAGGGGCGGCATAGCTGTGATAGCCGCCCAGTTTCGCCCATTGCCGATAGAAGAGGTAGGAGAGATACGCGGCAAGGAGAACCCAGGGGATAGACCAGGGAGTGGCGAGGCGATAATGCCACCCCTCTCCGTATTTCAGGGCCAGGCCGCAGGCGGGGAAATGTTGAGCCACATAGTCGAAGAGTCTGGCCACCAGCAATCCGGCCAAAAGTCCTGCCCAGGATCGCAACATGGCTTGCATGGCACAGAAGGTGCCATAGCGGGACTTGGGGAAGAGCATCATTTCCAGGGGCTGCTCACTTACGGTGATGAGTCCCGTGAGGAAGAGATTGATGATGGAGTTGACGATGACCAGGTTCACATAGACTTGCGGGGGCATGGTGCCCAGGAGCCATCGGAAGTAGAAGGGGAGGGCGATGATGCAGTTGAAGATGCTGTTATAATTGATGATGCGCATGGGGTGCCACCGGTTGACCAGCACGGGCAACAGGGTGGCGATCAAGATTCCGGCGGCGCAGACCATGCCGCTGATTCCGTTCATGTGTCCAATGTCGGTGTCCGTCAACTGGAGCTGCTTGCTCATCAGAAAGTATCCGAAGACTCCCGCCCCGCCACTGATGGCATTCACCAGGTGGATGCCATACCGCATGACATAGATCCGGTGGCAAAAGGTGTAGGTGAGGAACTCCCGGAATCCGCTGCACTTCGCCTTCAACTGGTCTAGCCCTTTGGCCTCCTTCCGCTTCAACTGCTCCTCGGTGAGGGGAGGATAGTCGCCTTCTTTCACATTGAGGCAGAAGAGGATGATGCCAATGGCGTAGAGTAGGGCCACGGAAAGGAAGATCAGGGAGGCGTGCTTCTGGGCGATGGGGAAAAGGAAATAATGGAAGAAGGCGGCGGAGAATTGGAGAGCCAGACGAATGCAGGCCATGACCCGGCCGAAAAACTGGGGCGGAATAATGTCGATGAAGATATACCAGACCACAGAATTGACCCACATCATGAAGAACTGGAAGAGGAGCATCACCAGACCGATGACGATGGCGATCATGGTGGCGGGACTGGTGTCCCAGAAGGGCTGTGTCCAGGCACTCAAGGCGTGGCCGAATTGGTGGGTGAAGGCGAAGAGGCAGAGGGCCAGCACCACCGGGGGCATGGAGAGGGCGATGAAGGGGATGCGTCGCCCCCATTTGCTTCGATAGAGGTCGCTGGCCACGCTGATATAGGGGCATACCGTCATGTTGAGGACGGCGCCGATGCAGGAGAGGATCAGCCAGCTGGCGGTGTCGCTGATGTTCAGCGCTTTGATTTGGATGGGGAGGATGGAGGCGGGAAGGGTGTTGGCCAGTCCGATGCAGGCCACGCCGAGCATGAGCCAGAAGAAGAGGAGATAGAGTTGCGGGAGGGTGTACGTGAGATTTCCGCAGTGGTAGAGTTTCGGTTCCTTCTTCGTGGCGGACATGGCGGAGTGGGCCTGGTGGCGGAGGGAGAGAGTGGGGCGGAGGGGTCAGCGATTGTCCACTTTTTCCGGATTCAGGTCGTGGGATCGGAATCGGAACAGAGCCAGTTCCTCAAAGGGGGTGCCAGGCTTTCCCCAATTGGTGTAGGGGTCGATGGAAAGTCCGCCCCTGGGCAGGAACTTTCCCCATACTTCGATATACCGGGGGGCCAATGCCTTTTGAAGATCCTGGCGAATGATGTTCACCACGGCCTCGTGAAAGGCCCCATGGTTGCGAAAGCTGAAAAGATAGAGCTTCAGGGATTTGCTTTCCACAATCCACTGGTCGGGCACGTAGGAGATGGTGAGAGTGGCGAAATCCGGTTGGCCTGTCTTGGGGCACAGAGAGGTGAACTCCGGACAATTGAACTTCACCCAATAGGCATCCTGGACCGGGCTGGGAACGGTTTCCAGAAGCCGGGGATTGTACTGCGTAGGGTATTGGGTGGGGGTGGCGCTTCCCAGGAGGGTCAGGTTTTCCAATCCGGGAGGGGCGGAGGGGCTTGTCTCAGGAGGATTCATGACGGGGGGCTAGAGGCAGGTGTGGAGGGAGACCTGGGGAGCTTCCTGGGGGGAAGACCAGTGGATGAGGGCATGGCGGCCTTCCTGGCCTAAAGCCCCGCAATTCACCACCGTGGTGCTTCCCACAGAGAAGCACCCCGCCGCTTCATGGATATGGCCGCAGAGGTGGAGCCTGGGGGCTCTTTGGGCGGAGAAGCGGGCGATGGCGGCACTGCCCACGGAGAGTCCATTGGGAAGGAGATCCGCTCCGGAGTGCATCGGGGGGGCATGGGTGACCAGAATATCCAAGGCGAAGGGAGGAAGGGCGTCCAGTTGGCGCGCCATCTCCTGGTCATCCCATTGGAAGGGGGTGGAGCAGGGGCAGAGATTGCTGCCGGAGAGTCCCATGAGATTCAGGGAATGGCTTGAGAACTGCCGTGGAGGAAGCCAGTGGCCCGTTTCCTCCAGGATGGCATCGGCTTCCCGGGGATCCAGGTTGCCCGCCACCGCCAGAAAGTGGGGAAAGCGTGCCCCCACAAGACGCACCGCCTCCCGAAAGTCCTGGGGGGTGCCAAAATTTGTGAAATCTCCTCCGATGAGAACCAAATCCGCCTCAGGAAGCCGTTCCAAGACGGGGAAGTTCTGGTGGATGTCGGAAAAATAAAGGATGCGCATGGAGCAGAATAGGATTCTCAAAGGGAGAAAAGGCGGAAAACAAAGCAGGGTAAATATATCCCGGAATCTAGGGTTGTTCCCTGGGCAACCCGGAGGTTCCTCTCTTCCCGTTCTCCCGGGAATTTCGCGAGGGCGGCTTCCCCCTTTCTCAGGAGAAAGGAGGCCCTTTCCAGGGAAAACCTGCCGTGCGAAATATTGAATTTCTGTTATAATACTTGTATTCCAACGAAAGGGAGAGGAGGTGCCAGGGATGCCTTCCCTTTGACCCTGGTTTGTACCGGGGCATGAGGAGCAAAAGGCGCCGGGAAGTCCTTGTTGGCGTCGAATGCCTGCCTCTCTCTTTCTCCTTCGGTGGTCTATCTGTTTTCTTGAAAAATGGGGGAGGAGACGCTTTTCCCGGGGCCGGTTTGTGCATGTGCTGGAGAAGAAAGAAAGTTAGCCTAGAGTTGCTTCGAGATGATCTTTCCCTGCCATCCATGAAGGAACTGTTGTCCACGTCGGCATTGGTGCGGGGATCCACCTCCTGCGCCACCGGGGCGGTCTATTTGTGGCATCAAGGGGAGGAGTCTTTTTTGGTGAAGACCTTCTGGAGCAATGGCTGGTTTTCCCGGCTGTTTTTCGGACGGCGGGGCATCGCCAATGAATGGCGCATGCTCTGTGCGTTGCAGCAGGCCGGGTTTTCCTGTGCGCCTCAGCCCTATGCCCGAATCGGGGGACACACCATTGTCATGGAGTTCATCCAGGGGAAGAAGCTGGAGAGCCGCCGCCATTATGCCAGCCGAGGGGAAACGCCTCCCGCCCCGGAGGTGTATCGCTCTTTGCGGGAAGAGCTGGACAGGCTCCACCAGGCGGGGTTCATTCACGGAGATTTTCGTCGGGCCAATGTCATGGTGGCCTCCCAGGGGAACAAGGTGCGGATCATTGACTGGGCCACGGGAATGAAACGCTCGGATGCGGAACATTTCCTCTATGGACAACTTCTAGGGTCGGATAACTATTCCCTGGTGAAGATTCTGAAGGATGGGGCGCCCGAGCTGGTCTCCCCGAAAGAATGGCAGGAGAATGCTCCCGGCTTCTTCCTGCGCTTGGGCCGCTTCCTGCGCCAAAGGGTCTATCGAAACTATGTCAAACCCCTCTTCCGAGGGGGACGGGACAAGCATTCCCATTCCGGAGCATAGAGGGGAGGGGGGCTAGGGGGTGCGGATGTGACGCCTCCGGGAAGGATCGTATTGATAGGAGAAATTCCGAAGATAGAGTCCGTTGAGCAGGATCTCCGAGGAAATGCCTCCGCTCCTCCAACGCTTTCTTCCCTGTTCCACTTCCTGGGAGGAAAGGGCGAGATTGCGGTTGCCGTCCAGGGGATGGAGGACTTGCCGACGGTGCAAGAAGACATGGGAATCCTCCCGGGTCAGGATGAGGAGGGACAGGCGGCTCTCCTCTCCCTCTTCCAAGTCCCGGGCGAGAGGCAGAAGGAGCTCCAGAGTTTCGCCTGGGTCCAGGAGAGCGTCTCCATTTCCCAAGGAGGGGAGGCGTTGCCGTACTTCCCCGGTGATGTCCTGGACGTATCCTGTTACTTCTTCCCGAGAGAATCCTTGGAAGGAGAGAAAGGGCGGCGGGGTGTCCCCGTAGGGGGAGAAGAGGAGGAAGAGTTCTCCCGGCGAGGGGGCTGGGAAGGTTGAGCCGCTGAGGGAAGGTCGGGTGAAGCGGAGGCGGAGGGCTGGCGGGGAAGAAGCGCCTTCCCCGTCGTCGCCTGCCTCCCCGGGGAGAAGAGAGGATTCCAGGAGCAGGGATTCCGAGGGAGAGAAAAGATCCAGAAGGGAGGCGTCGTGGAAGAGGAGATGGGAGTAGGCTGCCGTGGCGTATGTCCCCTGTATGGGGGCGGTTTCCTCCTCCTCCTGGGCATTGGTGCGGGAAAGGTATCCGTTTCGGATGACATAGGGGCCGTCCTCCTGGGCATGGAGGAGGGTTTGCCGGGGATAGGTGACGGTTACCTGCCAGGTGCCCTCTTCTGTTTTGCGGGGATTGGCGGTGGCTTTTCCCAGGTATTCCCCTTTTGAGGAATAGAGGGGGAGGGTGGCGGCGGGCATGGTATTTCCCTGGGGAGGGAGGAGGGGAAGGAGATCCAGGGTGAGTTCCAGTTGGCTTCCCTGCAGGGGGGAGGAGGAGAGGAGCCGTTCCTGGCCCGTGCCGGGAAGGAGGGCGCCCCAGGCGAGTCCCCGGTAGTATTCCAGGGTGGGGGAGGAGATTGCCTGATTCACCTCCCAGGTGGCCAGGGGAATGGGGGTTGCGGGGGCGTCTCCCTCTCCCAGGAAGGTGAGCTGCAGGCGGGTGAGAATCCAGGGAGCCCTTCCGGCGAGGGGGGAGAGGGCTTCTTCCGGGAAGCGGAGAAGGCATTTCCGGGGGATGCCCTCCTGGGCCAGCCATTGTTCTCCCCGGAGGAGGAGGGGTTCTCCCTCTTGGGTGGCCAGGGTGCCTGTCAGGGCATAGCGTCCTTGCCGGGAGACCGTGATCTCCGTCTCCAAGAGAAGATCCTTTTCTCCTTCGGGGGTCTCTTCCAGAGATTCCCGCAACGGGGTGAAGAGTTGGACGCTTCCTCCATAGGTCTGGACCACCAGGCTGGCGGTCAGACCCTCTCTCCACTCCTCTCCTTCCTGGCATGACTCTCCCACGAGGATCTCCCAGGTGCCTGGTCCTGCGGGCGAAAATTGGCTCTTGCAGAGTCTCCCTTCTTGCCAGCTCCGGAACCACTCTTCGGGAAGCTCCTCCCGGGGACGATCCAGAGAGTGGGCCTGCCAGACCAGGGAGCCAGGGACCTCCTCCTCTTCCCCGTCCTCTCCTATGCACTTGGCCTGAAGAAGGAGTTCTCCCGGAGGCGGGGAGAGGACGGGAGTGAGATTTTCCAGAAGGAGTTTTGGGGCGGGGCGGGGCACGGCGCTCCGAAGGAGGAGAGTCACGAGACGAGGGGAGGCCTGCTTCGGGGGGCGAAGGGTGAGAAGGGCCTCTCCCGGAACGGGGCAGGAGAACTCTCCCCAGAGGGGGGATCCCTCCATGAGAAGGGTCTCGTCGGCGGGAAGGGCTGTCAGGGCATGGGGGGTGTCATCCTCCGGGAGGAGAAGAGTTGCCTGGGTTCCTTGGGGAGCGGAGAGAAGCATCAGGCTGACGGGACCCGCCTCCAGGGGCAGGAGGCGCTCCATAGGTTCCTCCCCCGAGAACAGGAAGGTCCAACTCTGGGGGGGGACGGGAGCTTGTTCCTGTTCGGAACTGCCCTCTCTCCCGGCTGAGGCACCGCTCCCTCGGGTCTCGGGGGTGGGGGGAAGGCTCCGCAAAAGGGCATCCACCTCCTCCCGGAGAATGCGTTCCAGGATGGGGAGAACCTCCGGGGCGCCGTCCCGGACGATGGAGGAATGGTCGTAGAGGGAAGTGTTCCGGGAGTCCAGGGGGGATTCCGGCACTTGGGTGCCCAGGGCATGGGCGCTGGCCACCGTGACAATGCCATCATTGGGGGTGGGCAGCTGGGCGATTTTGACCAAGCTTTTGTAGGTCAGGGGGAGGTTTTCCGTCTCCACCATGCCCATGATGGTGTGCAGAGGCGTGGTGGGGGCTTGATACATTTGGTTGAAGCGGCGGCAGTCCTCCGTGCGCAGGGAGCGGAAGCCGGGGGAACTTCGGCGGGCGTCGGCAACCCAGTCCGCCAATAGGCTGAAGCTCTTTTCCGTCAGGCCGCTGGGGTAGGAGATGATGTCCGCCACTCGACTGCCCAGATTGGGGGTGCTGATCTGGAGGACGCTCTTCACCCGGGGAGAACATACCCCAGCCCCGTCAATGAGCACCCGGGCGTCCAGCCCCCCTTTGCTATGGCCCACTACATGAAATTTCTCCACCCCCCAGCGTTGGGTGAGTTGGGCCAGTTGTTCGTCCAGCATGAGGGCATTGAGGTCAGGAGAGGCAAACTGGGGAATGTAGGCCTGATGGGAAGGCACCCCCAGAGTGTGGGAGAGCTGGCGGGCGAAGCTAGTCAGCATATCCTGAATGTCCGTCCATCCATGAACCAGGAGGACGGGAGAGGGAGCGGGAATGAACAGAGCCTGCCAGAGTTGCCCCAGTACCCAAATGGGCTCGTCATTGGCGGTGTCCACCAGGATTTCCAGATGATTTTCCGCCGTTTCTCCCGGGGAGCCGGGAAAGTGGATCCACTCCAAGGGCACGGAGAGGAGATTGAAGTCCACTTGATCCGTCTCTCCCTGCAAGGTGCCCAGATAGTGGCCGTTGAAGTAGACCTGATCCACCTCGGGCATGACGGTGGCCTTCCCCTCGTCGCTGGAGTCGCAGTCGTGGGCAGGGAGAATGAGGGTGGCGGAAGAGGGCATCAGCCCACGCCGGGACATGGCGCGGATCTCCTCCCGGGAGCCAAAATACCGGGGGATTTTGATGGTGGCCTTGTAGGAGCCCCGCGGACCCCAAGTCCACTTCTCCACCTTCTCCTGGTGGACAAAGAGGGTCTCCGTGGAAAGGAGCTCCTCCTCGTCGCTCTCCCCGGGAGAAGCGCCGCGAAGTTTTTTATTCTGGAGCCACCCTTGGGGGGGCGGGTAGGGGAGCTCTCCTGGCGGGGCGCTGGCGTCCTGGCTGGGGTGGATCTGGGGAAAGAGGAAGAGGCACAACAGAAGGAGGGAGGCAAAGGACATGGGAAGAAAATGGGTTGTTGTGATGGGAAACTCCTAGATTTCCTAGGACATCGAGAATTTCTAGATTTCTAGATCCCTAGATTTCTAGATCCCTAGATTTCTAGATCCCTAG
>JAEDMH010000106.1 GCA_016303095.1 Lentisphaeria bacterium
AAATAAAAAAGGCAGACATTTCTGTCTGCCTTGAAAGGGATGGCGCCGATGACAGGGCTCGAACCTGTAACCAAGTGGTTAACAGCCACCTACTCTGCCATTGAGCTACATCGGCGTCGAAATTGTGAAAACGGCGCATAAGATAACCATGCTTTTCAGGTCTGCAAGCCACGAAGAGGAAAAAAGTGAAAAAAAGGGAGGAAGGGAGAGATTTTTATAAAAATTTGGCGAATATCTATTTGACAAATCAAAATCTGTCTTTAGATTCCCTTCATGGCCGAAGAGAGGCGGCTGTGCCCCGGTTCCGGGAAGGGGGCTCGTCTTCTTTTTCTTCTCGTGCCTCGGACGTTTCTCTTGTTTTTCCTTATTTTCCCTAGCGCTTTCAGGAGGCATTCTATGAAAGGCATTACCGACAAACAGCAGCAGATTCTGGATTTCATCGAACGCTATGGACAGGAGCAGGGAATGGCTCCCACCATCAACGAGATCAGCAGCCACTTCCAGGTGACCGCCGCCACCGCCTTCGCCCATGTGAAGGCTCTTCAGAAAAAGGGACTGCTGACCCGCACCTCCAAGGCAAGAAGCATTGCCTTGCCCGGCGTGAACCGCCGCCTCCACCACTTCTCCATGAATCTCTCCATTCCCCTCCTGGGGCGCATTTCCGCCGGAATCCCGGGGGAGGTGGAGGAACAGGTGGAACGCTATCTCTCCCTGGATCCCAGCCTGGTCTCCTCCCGCTATGTTCCCGGAGAACCCCTCTTCGCCGTCAGGGTGCAGGGAGAAAGCATGCGGGACGCCGGCATTCTGGACGGAGATCTCCTCATTGCCCAGAAGACCGACAAGGTGAAGATCGGAGATGTGGTGATCGCTTGCCTGGATGATGCCGTCACCGTGAAGTACATCTACCTGACGGAGGGGAAATGGGAGTTGCGTCCTGCCAATCCCGATTTTCAGTCCCGCTTCGTGGCGTTGGATCAGCTGAAGGTGCAGGGAACGGTGGTGGGATTGATGCGTCAAATGTGACATTCCATCGTTCCCCGCGTGCGTGGGGGGAATCCTGGGGAGAAGTTTTGGGAGAGGCTAGCAAAGGGAGATGACGGGGCAGGGCGTGAGCGAGTCGAGGAGAGGAGCCAGGGGGAGGGGGAGAAGGTGGGGCGCCCTGGCTGTCCTGCTCTTCGGGCTCACTCTCCTTCCCCTGTGGGCCCTGTGGGGCGCAGGGGAGGAGGCGCCCCTGGATTTCCGACCCTCCCTTTGGGTGGCCTGGTCAGGGCGCGGGGGCATGCCCGCCCTGGCGGTCACGGGATTCTCCCCTGAGGCTCCCCGGGAAGCCTGGGTGCTTCTTCCGGGAGAGGACGGGGGCGGAACCTTCCTGGAGAAGGGGCTGACGCGTTCCGGGGTGGAGACGCTCTCGGAATTTCTGATGCCCCCGGGGGCCGCCTTCTCCCGCAGCGGGGAGCGCCTGGGACACAAGCTGGTGATTCGCCGCCTCACCCTCTGCCAGGCACCCCGGGGAAAGACCTCCGGGGAGGACTTGGCGCGAAGCCTGGCCAGGGAGGGAAGCGCCCTTCAACGTTGCGTCCCCCAGGGGAGGAAGGAGGAGGGAGGGGGACATTGCTGGGCAGGAACCCTGGGGGAAGGGAACTTCTTCCTGGAGCGCATTGCCGCCGATCACTGGCAGGGGGAGTGGCAGGGCAGGGAAGGGCACCCCCGGCTGCGCTTCCGGTATCCGGCCACCGGCGTGTTGGAGGTGACCTGGAATGGGGAGCAGATCCTCCACCTTCCCCAAATCATGCCCGGAGGCTGGAGACGGGTTCCCTTGCCTTGAAACGCGGCCTCTCTCCGTCCTTTCCCCTCCCGCTCCCGGGGACGCTCCGGGGACTCCTGTCAGGCAGGAGGGGATATATTGAGGAGAATGCTGAGGACAGGCGAAGTGTCTCCTCCTGGCCTGTCTCCCTTCCCGGGGGAACACGTCTCTTTTTCTCCCTTCTCTCTCCCCTCTGGCCGATGCCGGAAAATAAAAGGAATCTTTCCCCGTTAAGAACATGCAAATGAGCCCCTGCATAGAAGCGCCCATCGGCATCGGACTGATTCCTTGCGATACCCTGATCCAGGACCGCATCACCGGAAAGAAAAGTCTCATCGGCGTCTTTGATCACATCTACTCCCCTCGATTCCCCCTGGTGCCCCGCCCCTTCTACGTCCTGGTCAGCCTTGCGGGAAGAAACGGCACCTACCCCTTCACCTTGGAGTTGTCCGGCGAAAAGGAGAGGCAGGTGATTTTCCAGGTGAAGGGAAAGGTGACGCTGCCGTCTCCGGCGGAGCCGATGGACATGGTCTTTCCCCTTCAGGGCGTGCAGTTCCCCTTCCCGGATCTCTATTGGCTCAAGTTCAAAGTCGCAGGCGAGACCTTGATGATCCGCCCCCTCCAGGTCTCCCAAAAGGCTTCTTCCAAGGAACAGGAGGCAAACTAGGACGGATCGCCGACGCCTCCTTGCTTCCCGCCCCGCCCCTCTTCCCGCCCCCGCTTCCTTTTTCCCCATGCCCCTCTTCCGATACAAGGTCAGCGATCCCTCCGGCAAAGTCAGCGAACTCCTCATCGAGGGGGATTCCCAGGCCGATGCCGCCCGACGGCTCCAACGCCGGGGGGTGGTTCCCCTGACCTTCCTGGGAGAAGGAGGGGCGGCGCAACGCCAGCAGGGATTCTGGAAAAAGGGGGTGGACGTGACGGATTTCACGGAACGGCTGGTTCCCCTTCTGGAAGCCAACATCCCCCTGGAACGCTCCCTGGCCATCCTGGGAGACGAGCCGGGAAATCCTCCCCTCCAGCAGCTGGTGGGGGATCTGCGGAGAGGACTCCATGAAGGCCGGAAGTTCTCCGACCTGATCCGGGATCAAGGCAGTCTTTTTCCTCCGGTCTATGCGGGAGTCGTGGAGGCAGGGGAGGAAGCGGGAGCCCTTCCCCAGGTCATGGGCCAGCTCAAGGCCTTCCTGGCCTCCAGCGCGGAATTGCGCAGCTTCATCCTCTCCAGCTCCATCTACCCCGGCTTTATCGCCGTGACCGGTCTGGCCATGATGGGGTTTGTGCTGGGGGTGATTGTGCCCAAATTCGCCGCTTCCCTGGCGGGGGCGGGAATCCAGTCCCAGGCCACGGACTTTCTCATGCGTCTCTCCCAGGGGCTGCGCAACTACTGGTGGCTGAGTCTCCTTGTGGTGGCGCTCCTGGTCTTCCTGGTTCGGGAAGTGCGGCGCCCGGAAGGCAAATTGCGCCAAGGGTGGGACAGTCTGGTGATGCGCCTTCCCCTCTTCGGCTCCCTGGCCCTGGCCAGCAATCTTTCCCGCTTCGCCCGCACCATGGCCATCCTGATGCGCAGCGGCGTCCCCTTGCTGCACACCGTGGCCATCGCCAGCCGCGTGATTCAAAACACCACCATTCGCCACTCCCTGGACGAGGTGTCCGGAGAGCTGCGCCAGGGCCAGAAAATCTCCGGCGCCCTGGCCAAGAGCCCCTTCGTGCCCTCCCTGGTGCTGCGGATGGTGGCTGTGGGGGAGGAGACGGGAAATGTGGAGGAAATGCTGGACCGGGTGGCGGATCGCTACGAGGCCGATCTCCGAAAGTCCATCAAGCGCCTCCTCTCTCTCTTCGAACCCCTGGTCATCGTGCTGCTGGGGTTGGGCATCGGCCTGGTGGTGTTCCTCATGTTCTCCGCCATCATGGATATGCAGCACGCCGCCTAACCCCCCGATTCTCTTCCCCTTTCTCCCCTCTTCTTTTCACCTCTTTTCCCTGAAGAATCCCATGACCATGCCTTCCCAACCCTCTCGCCAACCCTCCCGCCGCCATGCCTTCACCCTGATTGAAATCATGATTGTGGTGGTGATCATCGGAAGCTTGGCGGCTCTCGTGGGCCCCCGCATCATCGGCTCCCTGGACAAGTCCCGGGTGCGCACCACCACCGTTCAGCTGGTGGAATTGAAAGGCGCCGTCCAAAGCTACTACATGGATTGCAGCGAATATCCCGCCAATTTGGAAGACCTGATGATCAAGGGAAGCAACGAAAAGTGGGATGGCCCCTATCTGGATGCCAAAAATCTCCCCAAAGACGGATGGGGCAATGACTTCATCTATGCCTGCCCAGGGGAGGACAACCAGCCCTTTGACATCATCAGCTACGGGGCGGACAAGGCCATCGGCGGCACCGGATACGCCGCCGACCTCTCCTGCTGGCAGTAATTTCCCCCCGCTTCCCCATGCCCCTTCCTTGCCCCCCTCTCCCCTCCCCATCCTCTCCCCTCCCGGGTAAGGCGCGCCCCTACACTCTGGTGGAGATGGTGGTGGTGACGGTAATCCTGATGCTAGCCGTGGCTCTGGTGGGGCCGCGCCTGGGGGGAGGAGGGCGCCGCATGGCGGCGGAACAGGCCCTCACGGAGTTCCGCCAGGCCTTCGGAGAAACAGCCATGCGCAGCCGCACCACAGGACGCCCCCTGGAACTGACGCTCCTCCCAGAACAGGGAATCTTCCAGGTGACCACCGTGACCAATCCCTTGGACCAAGATTGGCATCCCCAAGGATTGGAGCCCCTGGGGGGACAGGAGGGCCAGGGAAGACTCCTGCCCGGCGCCTCGTCCTATCCTGTTCCCAAGGGAGTGGAGTGGGAGGAGCTTCCGGAATCCCCCGAGGGAGAAGGGGAGGGCGTGGTCTTCCGCTTCTATCCCGATGGGGAGGCCTGCGGGCCGGAAATCGCCTGGACCATGCAGGGACGACACTACCGACTGATTCTGGATAGCGTCCTGGGAAAAGCGACCATTCTTGAACGGGAGACGACGGAAGGACGACCATGATTGCACAGTTGACGGGAACCCTGCTGGAAAGCACCCCTGCCTCCGTGGTGGTGGATGTGCAGGGGGTGGGCTATGAGGTGCTGACGCCTCTCTCCACCCAGGAAAAACTTCCCCCTCCCATGGGAAAAGTGACGCTCCACACCTCTTTGGTGGTGCGGGAGGATGCGGTGACCCTCTACGGATTTCTGACCCGGCGGGAAAAGCGTCTGTTCGAGACCATCATCGGGTCGGTGAAGGGATTTGGTCCCCGCATGGCCTTGGCGGTGCTTTCCGCCATGCCCCTGGAGGCCCTCTTCCAGGCCATTGCCCAGGAGGATTTGAAGACCCTCTCCCGCATCAATGGCGTGGGCAAGAAGAGCGCCGCCCAGTTGGTGCTGGACATGAAGGGGCGTCTGGAGGAATTTGGCGGCAGCGCCTCCCCTGTCCCTCCGCCGGGGGGAAGCGCCTCCTCCGCCCCGGGGAGTCTCCCTCCTCAGGCCCAGGATGCGGTCAAGGCCCTGGAGACCCTGGGCTACCGTCACGAGGATGCCCGACGGGCCGTGGAAGCCCTCCTGGCGGAAGCCCCCGACAGCGAACTTTCCTCCTCCTCTCTCATCCGCCGGGCTCTGGCCCGCTTCCGGGGATGACCCTTCTCTCTTCCTCTCTCCTCTTTCCCCCCCCTGAAGGGATGATCTCGCCGGCGAGACAAAATTCCCGTTTGCCATGGACATGAACCACCAGGATTCCCGATTCATCACCTCCGAAATGAATGCCCGGGAGGAGGAACTGGATCAGAGCCTCCGTCCCCAGGAGTTTGGGGACTTCCCTGGCCAGGGAAGCGTGAAGGAGCAGCTTCAGATCATGGTGGCCGCCGCCAATCGCCGGAAGGAGTCCCTGAATCACATTCTCCTCTCCGGGCCGCCGGGCCTGGGCAAGACCACTTTGGCCAATATCATCGCCAATGCCTGCGGACGGCAGTTGAAGGCCACCAGCGGCCCCGTCATTGAAAAGCCAGGGGACCTGGCGGGCCTTCTCTCCAGTCTGGACGAGGGGGATGTGCTCTTCATTGATGAAATCCATCGGCTGCCCCGGCAGGTGGAGGAGTATCTCTATAGCGCCATGGAGGATTTCCACATTGACATCATGGTGGATTCCGGGGTGGCCGCCCGCTCCGTTCGGGTGAATCTCCCCCACTTCTGCCTCATTGGGGCCACCACCCGGCAGGGAAAACTCTCCGCCCCCCTCCGAGACCGCTTCACCATGAAATGCCGCATGGCCTACTATTCCCCTGGGGAACTCCAGACGATCCTGATCCGCAGCGCCAAGGTGCTGAAGGTGGAGGCGGAGGGGGAGGGCCTGCTGGAAATCGCCCGCCGGGCCCGAGGCACGCCCCGAATCGCCAACAATCTCCTCCGCTGGGTCCGGGATTTCGCCCTGGTGAGACACTCCGCCGTCATTACCCGCCCCATCGCCGCCGACGCCCTCCAAATGCTCAATATCGACCGGGATGGCCTGGACGAGATGGACAATCGGATCCTGGAGACCATCATCGTGAAGTTCCGGGAGCGTCCCGTGGGCCTGAAATCCCTGGCGGTGGCCGTGGGGGAGGAGGAGGAAACCATCGAGGATGTCTACGAACCCTACTTGATTCAGGAAGGTTTCCTGATGCGCACCCCGGGAGGCAGAGTGGTGACGGAACGGGCCCTGAAACGCTTCGGGCGCTCCCATGCCAATCCCCCCTCCCGACAACCCACCCTCTTCCCCCCGCAAAATGAAGACGAGGAAGGGGACTCCCCTGCGGGCTCCAACGCTTCCCTATGAAGATCCATCCCCACGATACTGTGGAAGTGCGGGAGGACGGCCATAAATACGCCCTCTGCCCCCTTCGCACCGGCGACCCTGTCATCAAATACGGCATGCCCATTGGCACCGCCACCCAGCCCATCGCCCCGGGAGAGCATGTCCATACCCAAAATCTCCGCACCGCTCTGGAGGGACGGCAAAGCTATGCGTATCACCCCTCTTTCCAGCTTCCGGAAATTCGCTGCACCCGGAGTTTTCTGGGATATCGCCGTCCGGACGGGCAGGTGGGGATCCGGAAAGATCTCTGGGTGATTCCCACTGTGGGGTGCGTCAACGGCCTGGCCCGCCGCCTGGCCGGGGAAGTGGGGGGGATCCCTCTCTGCCATCCCTATGGCTGCTCCCAACTGGGAGACGACCACCAACGCACCGCGGAACTCCTGGCTTCTCTGGTGCATCATCCCAATGCCGGGGGTGTCCTGGTGGTCTCCTTGGGATGCGAAAACAATACATTGGAGAGCTTCCAGGAACGCCTGGGGGATAGGACGGGCTTGAACGTGAGATTTCTCCGGGCCCAGGATCCGGGGGACGAAGTCCAGCGGGGGCGGGAATTGCTTCGGGAATTGGAACAGGGATGCGCTTCCTGGACGCGGGAGGAAATCCCCGTCTCCCAGCTGAAGGTGGGATTGAAATGCGGCGGCTCTGACGGATTCTCCGGCATCGTGGCCAATCCCCTGGTGGGACGCTTCAGCGACTGGCTGGTGGCCCAGGGAGGCACGGCCGTCCTCACGGAAGTGCCCGAAATGTTCGGCGCCGAAACCCTCCTCATGGCACGATGCGCAACCCGGGAAATCTTCGATCAGTATGTGGAAATGATCAACGGATTCAAGGACTACTATCAACGCTACGGACAACCCTGCTATGAAAATCCCTCCCCGGGAAACAAGGCGGGAGGCATCACCACCTTGGAGGAAAAGTCCTTGGGCTGCGTCCAAAAAGGCGGGAGCACTCCCGTGAGGGCCGTTCTCCCCTATGCCAGCCGGAGGACCGTTCCCGGATTGAATGTCCTTTGCGCCCCGGGAAACGATATCGTGTCCGCCACCGCTCTGGCCGCCGCTGGATGCCATCTGCTCCTCTTCACCACCGGACGGGGAACCCCTCTGGGGAGCGTGGTGCCAACGGTGAAAATCGCCAGCAACCACCGCCTCGCCCTGAATAAACCCCATTGGATCGATTTCGACGCCCAAAACGCCCAGGAGGAGGAAAATGCCCTCATGGAATTGGTTCTTCAGGTGGCCTCCGGAAAACCCACCCGCAACGAAGAACGACAGGAACGGGAAATCGCGATCTTCAAAGATGGCGTGACGCTATAAGCCGCTAGGGCGCAAAGAGAAGAAAACAGGTCAGACACGGAGAGGGGG
>JAEDMH010000006.1 GCA_016303095.1 Lentisphaeria bacterium
GCCAGAGTCTCCCGCGCCCTGGCGCTCCTCCATCGCCGGATGTGCCAGATCGTCCAGGAGTGCCCCGTGCTCCATGCGGACGAGACCCATGTGACCATGCTGGATCCGGAGGCGGGAAGGGAAAAGGCCAGAACCTGCTGGATCTGGGCCCGGCACACCGGCGTGGGGCCGCCCCTGACCGTCTTCAAAATCTGCGGGGTCAGAAAGCCACTAGTCTGATCGAACGCTTACGTCTGGGGCGCTATTGCGTGGAGACGAAAGAAAGAGTCGTAAGGCGTCACTGATTGTCGGGGACAAACACCTTGGCATCGAGAGAAGCGATATCGCGGAAATGCTTCTGGTTCGCGCTGCACAGAGTGAGAGAATTTTCACAGGCAGTGGCGAACACCAGAGCATCGGCAAGCTGGATGCCGGATTTCAGCGCATATTCCTCAATGAGAATCATGGCGCGATGCGAAACCGCCTCGGTAATCGGCAGGACAGTGAAGTCCAGAGCATTCAGGAATTGCTTGATGAGCGTCTGCTCCCGCTTATTCCGCGCTCCCTGTATCAGCTCCATGTAGTTGACGGCGGAAATGAAACGGTTGTCGTCTTTGTCGATTTCTTTCGCAGCCTTCGCCGAACCGTGAAGCGCCCAGATGAGAACATCGGTTTCGAACAGCATCAGAAGCTCCTGGGTTTGCGGATGTTATCGACATAGGCGACGGGATCGGTCATGTCGGCGCGATCAGCCCACATTCCGAACGCGGGAAGATCGGCGACCTTGACCTTACCGGGTTTCGCCTCGCCAAAGGGAATGATTACGGCGCGGCGGCGGCCGCGATGGGTGAGAGTAACACGCTCATGGCGGTCTATTGCCGCCATGACATCGCGCATCTTTTTTCTGAGATCAAGAACGCTGGCTTCCATGGTGAACCTCTTTTTCAAGTGTTCACTTATACTATACACTTTGCGGATGCATTTTTCATGTGTCAAATGCGGAAAATCCCGGTTTTTTTCCGGGATTTTCCGTGTTCTGTTTCAACTGGCAATGGCTTCGGAACCGCTTATTTGGTGTATTCGAAGGAACCCTTGCGGGACTCGCTCTTCTTGAAGGTAAGCGTTCCATCAGACCATAATCCTGGGGTGTTGCATGGTGATATCTTTGGTTCGTTTCCCGAACTTAAGAGGAGTCATTTCATGCATAAAGAGTCGACATTGGCCTGTAAGCGCGCAGGGGAAAGCTGCCTCTCTGCCTCCCTCCCATCACGGCGACAGGATCCCTCCCTGAACGGCTCAATTTTTGTTCAGCTCGTTGAGGGCTTCCTGGGCTAGGGCTTTCACCGCTTCGTCTCCGTTCTCCCAGGCGGCGTGAAACCACTTCCGCGCCATCTCCTTATCCTGAGAAACGCCTTCACCATTGGCATAAATAACACCAGGGTTGTATTGTGCTTGGGGAAGCCCCTGTTTTGCCGCCAGGCGCCACCACTTCACCGCCTCCTTCACATCCTTGGTGATACCATTGCCCTTGTAGTAACATCCCCCAAGGTTGCATTGCGCCCAGGCAAGTCCCTCCCGCTCCGCAATGAAGCGCCAAACCTTCACAGCCTCTTTCATATATCCGGCAATATCTTTCCCATGGACGAAGCCGTAGAAAACATCATGGTTGTATTGCGCAGTGGCAAGCTCCTCCATCGATAGGCCCCACCACTTCCCCACCCTAGGGAACAACTGGTCATAGCCCTCTCCCTCTCCTTGAACATAGACAAGACCCAGGTCAACCTGTGCTTGGGCATCCCCTTTCTGGGCTTTCTGCCATAGGGCTTGGATATCCTCCTGGGAAGGTGCGCCCCAGCATAGAAGGGAGAGAAGGAAACAGAGGAAGACAGGGGAGGATGCTCTTTTCATGTTTGGGGAAGGAGGGGAGAGAAACGCAGAGGGGAGAAAAACCAACAGGAGATATTGTCCCACTACTGGTTTTTCTCCAGGTTCTTACTCCCCCTCCCCTAAAAACATATTCATGGATCCCCGTTGGGAGGAAATCGAAAATATCACTGGGTTATTTTGAGGGTTCTCTCTTTGCTGTTGTCTCCTCTATGCCTTGTTGCGGGCGGCCCCTATATTCCCTCTGCCAGAAGCACAAAAATCCCCCCGGGAGAGTGCTGGAGAGCCAGGTTCCCGGGGGGATGGGGGGGTGTGGATTACGGGGAGACCTTTTGGAATTCGATGGTGCGGACATTGGCGGCGGCCAGGAGCACCATCTTCAGGACGTGGCGTCCTGCGGGGAGTTCCACCTGGATGGTGTTGAACTTATCCACCGCATGATTGAGGGAGCCTTGGCTTTGGAGGGTGAAGACTCCCACTGCCTGGGGCTGGTCATCCAGGAAGAGGAAGATTTCTTCCTCGTAGGGGACGGGGGTGCCATAATGGAGGGTGGCGGAATATGTTCCGGCCTCCTGGATCTCCACGGTGTACTTGACCCACTCGCCCATTTGGACATACCCGATGGTGCCATCCCGGCCCACATCCACATCCCCTTCCCGCATGGGATTTTCCTTCTGGGCGGTGTTGCCGGGGGTGGTATCCAGGTAGGCCACCTTTTGACCGCCCTCGTCGTACTCTCCCAGTTTCAGGGCGCCAGGGATGACCTGAGGCGTTCCGCCATAGGGGGTGCTTTCCTCGCCCTGTCCTGCCGGAATGATGCTGGCGAGAACAAAGGGACGGGTGTGGGCGATGTTGCCCTCCGCGTCCTGAACGAAGATGCTGTAGCCGTGGAAGTTCTCCTCGAACTTGGGGACGATGCTTTGGCGTCCGGGGCGGGTGTAGTCGGTGATGTTGTAGTATTCGTTGGTGAGGGAGACCTGGAAGTCGTAGGGAGGTTCGGTCTTGTAGTCCAGGAGATATCCGCTATCGAAGAGATAAGCGGCCACAATGGGGCTGTCGCCGGCTTCTGCCTTGGCGGAGAAGGAGAGGAGATCTCCGTATTTCGCCTGGTTTCCCTGGGGGGTGGTTTCCCATTCCACCGTGGGATACTGGGATTTGGGGAGCGCGTAGACCCGGACGTAGTCGGTGAAGAAGCTTTCCGGGTAGTTGCCATATTCGGCCCGTCCGGCGGAGTTTTTCACCTGTCCGCTGAGGATGAGCTGGAGGGGGCTCATGCCAGCGCAATGGTAGAAGGCATCGAAGGTGACGCTGTCGTAGGGGCTATGGTTGGCGCTGCTGCTGATCAGCTTGCCGTCCAAGTAGTAGGAGATTTCAAAGGGGGTCCAGATCACGCCGATGCGGTGGAATCCGTCCATGAAATTTGCCTTGGGGGAGTTGTAGTTCCAGCTCTTCAGGGTTTCTCCGGAGTAGACATGGAGATTATGATCCAGGACGCTGCGGAAGATGGGGGAGCCGGGATAGGGCTTTCCGTTTTCATCGGGGCGGGTGAGGAAGTAGTCCTCATAGATATCGATTTCGAAGCCGTCGTAGAAGGGGTTGGCATTGGAGGCGCCGTAGAGCCAGAAAGCGGACCACCAGCCGGGTTCCTGTCGGAATGTGCATCGGGCTTCGAAGTAGCCGTATTGGAAGAAGCGTTTGCTCTTGATGGCTCCCGTGCGGAGTTTGGTGTGTTGGGCATCCCAGTCGGTCTTGATCTCCAAGGTTCCGTCATGGACGCTCACCCGTTCAGGCAGGCTGTTCCAGCCGTGGAGCCACTCCTCCATGTTCAAGGCCTCTCCGTCGAAATCCTCGGAGAAGACCAGCTCCCAGCCCTCGGCCTCGGGATCGAAGGTCTTCCGGGGATTCACCTTGTAAGGCACGGGGCTGACTCCCCCCTGCTCCACCGCCATGCCCACGGCGAAATTGTCCACGGTGACCTGGGCCTCCTCCGGGAAGGCGGCGGTCAGTACCAGAGCAGGGGCGACCTGTCCGGAATTGGCCTGTCCGAAGATGGTATCCTGGGAGAAGGAGAGTTGGGAGCCATCGGAGAGGCTGTTCACATTGGCGGAGGCGCGTCCCGCCCTATTGACCCCGAAGAGGAAATCCGCAGGCAGGGAAGTGACGGGCAGGGTTCGGCTGGCCAACGCCTGCCCATCCTGCACCAGGGAAAGCTCTAGCTCCTCCTTTCCGGGAACGCTCTTCACCTCCAGGGCGAGGCGGCATCCCTCCTCTTCCTGGAGTTGCAGGGCCAACTTGGCCTCCGCCGACTCCTGGAATTTTTGGATACGCACCGCCACGGAGCGGTAGTAGAACTTGTCCTGGGGCAGAGAGAAGAGGGGCGAGTTCTGGGGAAGAATGGCCAAAGAATCCGTCGTGCGGAAGATGGCCTGTCCCGTGAGAGTCAGCAGTCCGGGGGTGGGATATCCCTGGATGCGTTCCGGCTCCCCGGTGCAGGAGAGGCTCTCCCCGTCGAAGGATTCCAGCCAATCCATCTTGGAGAGCTTCAGACGGACCGTGCGATCCGCCAACTCCAGAGGTCCGCCCATCATCAGGACAGAGCTGGTGGCACCGGTCTTCACCTTCACTGCCAGGATGTTGCGTCCCTTCTTCAAGCGGACGTCAAAGACGTGGTTCCAGATCTCGAAGGGGTATTCCACATTTCCCATCTCCGTGGTATCCAGGACCTTTTCCCCATTCACATAATATTCCATCCACCAGTCGGCGGCGGCGCCGATGGTGTATCCGCATTCGATGGGGGAATCCAGGACGGCAAAGGCCCATCCCACCTTTCTTTCGCCGGGGCCGAAGAGCTTGGCGAAATCCAGGGTATGGGCATTGAGGCGGAAGATCGTTCCCTCCTGGCCATCCAATGTGGCGGGGACATCTTCCAAGGAAGACAGATCCGGCTGGAAGGATTCCTCCACAGGTCCAAAGAGAGTCCAGCGTTCCGGAAAGGTTTCGCTTCCCAGGTAGGGAGAGGAGGTCTGCTCCACATGGAGATCCGAGATTTCCACTTCGCCCCCTTGGGGCATCTCGAAGCTGAGGTCAAAAGAGCCGGTTTCGCCGGCCTTGCCATTGTAGACCTTCAGGGCAATGTTGTAGTTTCTCCACTTCTCCCCCACCGTGAAACTCTCGATCTGGGGAGACTGGAAGTTCCACTCTCCGTCGATGGTCATGAAATAGAGGGAGATGGCCCCGGTGCCCTTGCCCCGGGCCCGGAAGCGCAATTGGAGGGTGTCCCCGCACTGGGCGGGATAGAAGATGGTGTTGAAGGCCGCCCCCCGGGCGCTCCGGATGTTGGTCATCTTGAAGGAATTCCCCTCCAGACCGCCTCCCAGGATGGTCTCTAGCGTGCAGGCCGGCTCATAGCCGGGCCACATGTTCCGCATCCAGCCCTCGGGGAGGCCTTGGCTGTTCACATTCAGGAAGGTTCCGTTCAGGTCGACTTCCCCTGCCCCGCATAAGACCGCCAGGCAAAGGATCCCAAAAAAAAGAAGAAGACGTTTGTGCATCATAACGGAGACTCCGGAAAAAGAGTTGTGTGTGTGGGGGGGTGGGTGGGAAGAATCAGAGGGGAGCGCGAAGGGTGGCGGGCTTCACGAATACCGCCTGCCGCACATAAAGGGGTTCCACGGAGCGTTCCTGCTCCTGAAGGTCCTGAGGCCAGGGAAAGAGGCTTTCCGGGGCATGAAGCAACTCGGCAGCAGGAAGTTGGGGCAAGACAAAGAGGCGTTCCCGAAGAGAGTCGGGGCAGAGCTCCGCCACTTCCGGCTGAAGGAGACCGTAGGCCTGGCAGAGCCGTTCCGGCTCCTCCAGCTGGGAGGGTTTCCAGGGAGCGGGTTCCCCCTCCATGAGGAGGCTTCCCCCTTCCTGCCGGAGGAAACGGGTCAGGAGGAGTTCTCCGCAGCGCCCGTCATGAAGGACGCCCACGGAGGCGGGTTCGCCGGGCACCGCCCGGGCCAAGGCATAGGCGGAAGGAACCCCCCGGAGGACAGCCCCACTGGCCAAAGCGGCTCCCTTGGCGGCGGCGATGCCACAGCGCAATCCGGCGAAAGAGCCAGGCCCGATGCCCAGGGTCCAACGCTTCACCTCCGAGAGAGCGGCCCCCGCTTTCTCCAGACAATGGGTCAGCCAGGGAATCAGGAGGCGGTCGCTCTCCCGCCCCACGGCGGTCAGCTGTTCCTGGAGCAGGAGTTGGCCCGGCTCCTTTTCCAAAGCCAGGGAAAAGCCCCAGGAGGTATCCAATGCGGCATGAAATGACGTCATATTCTTCGGCAAAAAAATGTGTAGTGGATGCCCGTGTCTCCGGGGGTGTCCCGGGAGAGACCTTACGGGAGGAACTCCCGGCATTGGCGGGAGGCGCGGGCCAGGAGTTCCGGGCAGGATTCCCGGCCTAGACGATACTCCTGGGAGCCCAGAAGATGATCGAAATGCTCCGGGAGAAAGATCAGTTTGTCAGGATAGAGGCGGCGGACGGCGTCCAGCACCTCCAGGGCCGCCTCGAAGGAGCGGCACTTTCGGGGATCCGTCACCTCAAAACGCACGCCCCCGCAGGAACATCCCTGATGCTTGTTGGCCCGGGGGGCAAAACGCCCAGGGGAAAGGCGAAGTCCCGGATAGGTTTGGCGTCCCAGGGCCGCCAACACCGCTTCTCCCTCCACAAAGGGAGCGCCCACCCATTGGAACGGCGCCTCGGTGCCCCGCCCCTCCGACAGGTTGGTTCCCTCGAAAAGACAGGTGCCGGGATAGCAGCACAAAGCCTCAAAGGAGGGAAGATTGGGGGAGGGACGATGCCAGGGCATCCCAAAGTCCGGGAACAGGGGAGCCGGAGGGCAAGAGGGGAGGCGCAGAGGAGGCACCACCTGGAAGTCCAAGGAGGAGAGGAACCCCCTCTCTTTGGCGGCAAAGCGGAGCAGTTCCCCCAGGGTCAGGCCGTGGCGCACCGGAACACAGGCGCACCCCACGTCGGAACGCAGGGCGGGAGCCAGCACAGGCCCCTCCCGGTCCGTCCCCAGAGGATTGGGACGATCCAACAGGAGGGCGGGACGCCCCCGGCGGGCGCATTCCTCCATCACCCGGAGAATGGTGTGGGCGTAGGTGAAGTAGCGCACCCCCACATCCGGGAGATCGAAAACCATAATATAAAAAGCCTCCCAGAAATTGGAGGGGATTTCCCGGTGGCTGCCATAGAGGCTGACCACGGGAAGTCCGGTGGCCTCGTCCCGTCCGTCGCCCACCCCCTTTCCTGCCTGGGCCGTTCCCGCCAGACCATGCTCCGGGGAGAGGAGCAGCGTCACCTCCCCCCCCATCTCCCGGAGGCAGTCCACCGTTCGACGTCCCCGGGCGTCCCTGGCGGCGTCGTTGGTGAGCAGGGCGCAGGGTTTTCCTTGGAGCATCTCCGGGGAGAATCCATGGATTCCGGGAAGGAAGGAAGCCATTCAAGGGCGTCTCCTGCGTTCGGAGGAGGAGGGGATTTTTGCCTCGTCCCGATATTTTCTCACCGTGCGGCGGGCCACCTGGATCCCCCGTTCCTTCAAGAGTTCCGAAATCTTGTCATCGGAGAGGGGCTTTTCAGGATTTTCTTCCTGAATCATCTCCTTGATCTTCTCCGTCACGTACTGTCGTGTCACATTGGTCTCCACCTCCTGTCCGGCGGCGTCCCGCACCTTCATGCTGACGCCGCCGGAGGGGAAGAAGCGGCTGAACTCCAGCACTCCCCAGGGGGTCTCCATGTATTTGGCATTGACCGCCCGGGAGATGGTGCTGTTGGCGATCTTGAGTTCGCCGGTGAGGCTTTCCTGGGTCAGGGGTTTCAGTTTTCTCTCATCTCCCCGGCTTTCAAAGTAGTCGTGCTGTTTTTCCAGGATTTTCTGGGCCACCATGAGGATCGTGTCGTCCCGCCGCTTCACCCCGTAGATGAAATCGGTGGCCTCCTGAAGTTTGTCCCGGAGATATTTCACTGTCTCCTTTTCCAGGGGGACGGTCTTTCCGTTGCCCAGGGGGATGGCCCCATGCTCCAGCATGAGGAGATGTTCCCTGTCATAGCCCAGCCTGGTGCCGCGGCTTTCGAAGAAGAACTTGCCATCCTTCCCGATGCGCAAGACCACATCCGGCTCCACATAAGAGGCGCTCTCCCCGTATTCCTCCAGGGGATTCTGCTTCAAATTCTTTTTCAGCCATTCCAGGGAATCCCGGACCTCCTCCTCGCTGCAGGAAAGCGCCTCCCCGATCTCCCGAGGAGACTTTTCCTGAATGAGCAACGCCAGCACCTGCCCTTCCCGGCTCTCCTTCCGCCCCATGCGCGCCAACTGGAGCATAAGACATTCCCCCAGGGTGCGCCCGCCGATGCCGGGGGGCTCCATCCGCTGCTGGAAGATCTGGATGGCCTTTTCCAGCAACGCCGGGGTGGTTTCCAAGCTTCGGCACAACTCCTCGTCGGTGCCCTCCAGGATGCCCTGAGGAGAGAGGGCGTCGCACAAGCCCCGGCAGATTTCCAGAAGGGGTTCCGGGATGTCCCAGAGGCATTCGGCACAAAGCTTCTTCAGCTTTTCCCCCCGGGAGGGCTCCCGGGTCAGGGATTCCATCCTGTGCTGGCGCCACTCCTCCTCATCCTGATTCCGAAACTCCCTCTCCATCTCATAGGGAGCCTCCTGATCCCAACTCGTGTGCTCCGCCTCCTCCCCTTCCCTGGCGTGTCCTCCCTCTCCTTCCGGGAGAGGCCCCTCCGCCGCCCGGGCGGCCACTTCCTCCCAATATTCCTTCCCGTCCCCATCCCAGGAGCTTTCCAGGCGGGGGGGCGGTTCCAGCTGGCTTTCCAGAACAGGCTGTTCCGCAGGCACTTCCGCCAGCATCACGTTTTCCTGCAGTTTTTGGCGGATCTCCGTGCGCAAATCCAGCTTCGGCATGGTCAGCAGGTTCAGGCCCATGATCTGCTGCTGGCTAAGAATCTGCTGCTGGCTGAGGCTTTGCTTCTGGCTCAGGTTCTGGCTAGGAGCCTGAACAAGTTGAAGATCGGGGGGGGGCATAGGCAAAAGCAGGACAAGGGGAGGCGGGAGGATCTGGTCTCCCTCGGGGAAGGAGGGATCAATCCATCCGCAACTCCAGCCCCGTGAGATAGCGTCCCTCGGGGAAATTCAGGGCCATGGGGTGATCTGGGGCCTGGGTGAAGGTGCGCACCACCCGGGCGGAGCGTCCCGCATCGGTCAACGCCTCCGCCACCACAGTCTGGAAGAACTCCGGGGTCATGGCGGCGCTGCAGGAGAAGGTCAGAAGGGTTCCTCCTGGATTCAATAGTTTGCATCCCAGGAGATTCACGTCCTTGTAGCCCCGGGCCGCCCGGGGAAGGCGTCCCTGGGTGGAGGCAAATTTCGGGGGATCCAAGACAATCAGGTCGAAGGAGCGTCGGGAATCCCGGTATTTTCTCAGTTGGGTGAACATATCCCCCCGCTGGAAGGTCAGGCGAGGATCCCCCGCCAGCCCGTTCAGGCGGCAATTCTCCTGGGCCAGAGCCAGGGCGGCGGCGGCATCGTCCAGGAAGGTGACCTCCTTTGCGCCGGCCAGGGCGGAGCGAATGCCGAAGGCCCCGCTGTAGCAGCAGCAGTCCAGGACGCTGGCCCCGGAAGCCAAGGCATCCACAGCCAGCCGGTTTTCCCGCTGATCCAGATAGAATCCAGTCTTGTGCCCCCCGGGCATGTCCATGCGGTAGAGCACCCCCTTTTCCCGGATGGTGAACTCCGGGGGCGGCTCCTCTCCCCAAAGGAGGCCGTCCGCCAACGGGAGTCCCTCCCGCAAGCGGGCTTCGGCCTCGGAACGCTCATAGATTCCCCGGACGCCCGGCAAGGCGGAAAGGGCGTCCACCAGGGGTTGTCTCCAGGCCTCCGCCCCGGCGGAAAGGAATTGGCAGGAGAGATAGGGGCCATACTGGTCCACCACCAGGCCGGGGAGGCCATCCGCCTCCCCGTGCACCAGCCGGAAGGCGTCTCCGGGCTGGAAGCCCAGGCCCCGGCGATAGGCGGAGGCCTCTTGGAGGCGGCGTCGGAAGAAATCGGAATCCACCCGTTCCTCTTGCCGCCAGGTCCAAATGCGCGCCCGGATTTGGGATTGGGGGGAGTAGGAGGCCCAGGCTAGAAATTCCCCCGAGGCCTTCCGCACCGCCACCGTTTCGCCGGAGGCAGGATTTCCCGTCACCTGTTCCACCGCCCCGGAGAAGATCCAAGGATGGTGGCGCAGCACCGAGGCTTCCCGGCGAGGGGCCAACAGAAGAGTTTTCTCTCTGCCCATGGTCTATGCCTGCTCCCGGAGAACCTGTTCCAGCTCCCCGGCCTCGATGGCCCGGGTGCCCACATAGCCCACCACGACGCCCGCCGCCTCGTTGGCCAAGGAGGCCGCCAGGGAGTGGGAAGCCCCTGCGCAGATGGCCAGGGTCATGGTGGCCATCACCGTGTCCCCCGCCCCGGAGACGTCGAAGACCTGGCGCGCCCGGGTGGGAATCACCATGGGCTCCGCCACCCCGGGACGGAAGAGGGCCATTCCCTCGGCGCCCAGGGTAATCAGCAGCAATTCGCTCTGCCACCGCTGCAGGAGCACCCGCCCCGCCTTCGCCAGGGCGGCATCATGGAGAGGATCCCCCATGCCCGGCACATAGGGCATTTCCGCCAGGGCGAAGGCTTCCATGCGATTGGGGGTCATCAGGGTAAGTCCGTTCACGTCAAAGGGGTGGGAAGGATGGGGATCCAGGGTGGACATCACCTGGCGGCTGCGGGCCAGAGCCGCCACCTGGGCCATGAACTCCCGGGTGAAAATCCCCTTGGCGTAGTCCTCCATCACCAAGGCATCCACCTTGCCGGAGGAAAGATCCTCCTCCAAGGCCTTCAAAATCTTCTGACGCACCTCCGGAAGGATTTCCCCGGGATTTTCCCGGTCCACCCGGACCACCTGCTGGTTTCCCGCCAGCACCCGGGTCTTCACCGTCGTGTGCCCCCCGGGAATGGTCACCACTCCCTGGGTCTCCGCCCCCGCCTCCTTCAGCAACGCGGACAGATTCCGTCCCTCCTCGTCATCTCCCAGGCAGCCGTAGACGGAAACTTTGCCCCCCAGGGAAAGGACATTCCGGGCCACGTTCGCCGCCCCGCCGGGAACATGATTCTCCCGTTTCACCAGAACCACAGGCACGGGGGCCTCCTGGGAGATGCGGGTGGCCTGGCCCCACAGATAGCGGTCCAGCATCAGATCCCCCACCACGGCGACGCGGCAACGGGGGAGGCGTTTTAGGATGTCCAACAGGATTCGATTCATGGAAATGGCGTCCTTCCTCTAGGGATTTTCAATCAGGGCGCGGACAGGGTCCTCCACCTCCAGGGAGGCGGGAGGGGGAGAAAGGGAGGGGTTTTTCTCCAGCTGATCCAGAAACTGGCTCAACCGGGTCAGATTCTCCCTTTGGGCCTTTTGTTCCTGGGAGGAGAGGCGTTGTCCATAGTGACGGAGATAGGCGACCCTCCGTTCCATTTCCTCCCGGAGGGCGTCCAGGTAGGCGGCGGCCAGGGGATCTTGCTCCAGTTTGGCCTGGGTCTCCCGCTGGCGGAGGCGGCGGCGCAATTGATCCACCTGGGCGGTCAGCGCTTGACTCTCCTGCTGCCACTGCACGGCAGGACTGCCCATGAGAAGGCCGCCCCACCCCAAGCAAACCCCCGCCTCCAGAAACAGGGAAAAAATCACTCCCGCCAGGGCCAGCCCCCCCAGGGCATTGGCCACCCAGGAGGTGCCAGGGCGCCCATGGAGACGATAGAGACGCACCTCCCGCTCGCCCGCCACCACGGCTCCCCCTAGAGGAAGACGACAAGAGGCCCCCGGAGACAACTCCTGCCCCTCCACCTGCACGGGCTCCCTGCCCCCGTTCTCCACCATCACGCCCCCCCCCTCTTCCCGAAAGGCGAGACGCACCCCCGCCGGCAACCCTTCCTTCTCCCCAAGAACCAAGGGCAGAGCCTCGGTCTCCCGGCACTCCCCACGGGCAAACAGGGAGGCCAGATCACCGTCTCCATGATGGCGAACAAGAAATTGGAAAGGCATGGGGGGCTCCCGAAAACTTCGCCTCCACGGAAGCCCCTCTTAGGCGGAAAGGCATTCCGTGTATGCATAAGTTATTGATTATTAAGGAGTTACATCACCACCAGAAGGGCGGCGGCTGGTGCTTTTCCGCCGACCTCTCCTACGGGGAGAGGAGGTTTCGGCCTCAGGCTCTTCTCCCTCCTTTCCTGGAGAGGTCTCCTGAAGAGAAGGCTCTGGGGAAGCTTGGGCGATGGTTTCCCCCTCCCCTTCGGCGAGGAAGCGGAAATCCAGGCGTCCGCCCTCGGGGGCGACGGTGACCAGGATCCCCTGGGATTCTTCTTTTTCCTCGTTCTGCTGAAGGATTTGGTCGGCCAGGGGATTTTCCACCATCTGCTCCACCACACGACGCACTTCCCGTGCGCCGAACTCGGTGCTGTACGCGCGCTCCAGCAACACCTCCAGGGCCTGGGGAGTGAAGGTCAGCTTTCGTCCCCGGGCGGCCAGACGACGGGAGATCACCCCCACTTCCAGGTCAATCACCCGGCGGATGTCCTCCCGCTGGAGCCCGCGGAAGACCACCAGTTCGTCCAGTCGGTTTAGAAATTCAGGGCGGAAGGTCTTCCGGGCGATCTCCAGGATTCGCTCCCGCATCCCGGATTCCTCCTGAGCTGGGTCGTTGTCCCCGAATCCCAGACGGGAGGGATGGGCGAATCGCTGGGCGCCGGCATTGGAGGTCATCACGATGATGGCATTGCGGAAAGAGACGGTTCTACCCAGTCCGTCGGTGAGCTGTCCCTCCTCGAAGATCTGGAGGAGGATGTTGCTCACATCCGGATGGGCCTTTTCCAGCTCGTCCAGCAGCACCACGCTGTAGGGGCGGCGCCGGATCTTCTCCGTCAGCTGTCCTCCTTCCTCGTAGCCCACATATCCCGGCGGGGCGCCCACCAGGCGGGAGACATTGAACTTGTCCATGTATTCGGACATGTCGATGCGGATCAGGGCATCGGCATCCCCGAACATCGCCTCCGCCAACTTCTTGGCCAGGTAGGTCTTGCCCACGCCGGTGGGGCCCAGGAAGAGGAAGCTGCCGATGGGGCGCCGGGGATCCCGGAGATCCGCCCGGGAGCGTCGCAGCGCCCGGCAGACGGCGTGGATCGCCTCGTCCTGGCCGATGATGGCCTTCCGCAGATCGTCCTCCATCTTCAAGATCCGCCGGCTCTCCTTTTCCTCCACCCGGGTCAAGGGGATTCCCGTCATGGAGGAGACCACCGCCCGGACATCCTCGGGTTCCAGGCACCGTCGGTTCTTGGCATCGTTCTCCTTCCATTGCTTCAGGAGCTCCTCCTTCTGCTTTTGGAGGGCGACCTCCTGTCCCCGGCACTGGACGGTCCTCCCGAAATCATTCTTGAGCGCGGCCTCCATCTTTTCCTTTTCGCACTGCTGAATCTGCCGATCCAGCTCGGAGAAATCCGGCATTTTCCGCTGGAAGCGGATGCGATACCGGGCCCCGGCCTCGTCCAGCACATCAATGGCCTTGTCCGGGAAGAAGCGGGAGGGGATGTAGCGATCCGCCAGCTTCACGGCCAGGCGCACGGTCTCCTCGGGATAGTTCACCCCGTGGTATTCCTCGTATTTCCCTTTCAGCCCCTGCAAAATCTCCACCGTTTCCTCGGCGGAGGGGGGATTCACCAGCACGGACTGGAAGCGGCGCTCCAAGGCGGAATCCTTTTCAATGCTCTTCCGATATTCTCCCATGGTGGTGGCCCCGATGGCCTGGACTTCCCCCCGGGAGAGGGCGGGCTTCATGATGTTGGCCGCATCCATGGTGCCCTCGCCGGAGCCCGCCCCCACCATGGTATGGATCTCGTCGATGAAGAGGATGATGTTGCCCGCCTCCTGGGTCTCCTTCAGCACCCCCTTGAGGCGCTCCTCAAACTGTCCCCGAAACTTGGTGCCGGCCACCAGCAGGGTCAAATCCAAGGCGATCACCGAGGATTGGGCGAGATTCTCCGGCACCTTGCCCTCCACGATGGCCTGGGCCAGCCCCTCCACAATGGCGGTCTTGCCCACGCCGGCCTCGCCAATGAGCACCGGATTGTTCTTGGTGCGACGGCTGAGAATCTGGATCACCCGCTCGATTTCCGCCGCACGCCCCACCACAGGATCCAACTTCCCTTGACGGGCCAGTTCGGTGAGATCCCGCCCATAGGTGCGCAGGGCGCTCTGGCGTTCCCGGCCGCCCCGTCCCCGGGGCATGGCCTCCTCCTCGGGAGGAGGCTCCTGGCCCAGGCCATGGCGTCTCCGGGGATTCTGCTCCTCCCCGGATTCCTCCGCCTCTCCTTCCTCCCCGGCCCCTTCCCCGGAATCCTCCTGGGGCTTGTCCTGCTTCTCCACCTCGTCCGCCGTGTCCTCGGGAACGAAGCGGGGATCCAACAGATGGTAAACCCACTTTCGCAGATCGTCGTAGGTCACCCCATGGCGGGCCAAGGCCTTGGCGGCAGAACTGCCCCCCTCCTTCAGAATGGCCAGGAGAAGATGTTCTATGCCGATGAACATGTACCCCAGACTCTCCGCCTGCGGCATGGCCAGGGCCAGAACCTTCTCCAGCCGGGCGGTGAAGACCAAAGGACGGGAGGACTCGGGCGCTTCCGGGGAAGAGCTCTCCTCCCCCTGGGGAAACATTTCCGTCAACAACTCGGCGCACAGCGCCTCCCGATCCACCTTCACATGCTCCAGATAATTCTTCGTGACTCCCGAGGGATTGCCAAGGATGGCCAAAAGAAGATGCTCCACCCCCACATACTCCTGCCTGTGCAAGGCCGCCAAATTCTTCGCCCGATCCAAAATCTGCACTGCCCGGGGCGTGAAATGCAGGGGCGTCTTGTTCTCTTCCGATGCCATATTCTAACCTTCTCTCTCGTATGCCAAAAATGTTCCCGAACGGCCCTCCGCCGAGGAAAAGCCGCTCCTCCCGCCTCCGCAGGGGAATGCAGAAAAGGGAATGCCCTCAACAGGACAACTCTCCCTCCCCGGGGCATGCCATGCCGGCCCTCCGGGAGTAAACGGGTTAATATAGCCCGCCCCAAGGAGGAAACCCCCCACTCTCTCCCCTCAAAGGGATTTTCGCCCCCGCCCCGTGCCCGGCAATCTCGCCGAAGCGCGGGCTTCCCTTCCTCTGGGAGGCTATGTTGACGTGGCGGCGTCCTTTCCGAAAATCATCTGCTTTTCCAGGGGAAGAATACATTATGGGGAGCGTCGTTCTTCCCTCAGGGGAGTCGGCTGCCGGCTCCCGTCTTTGTTCCGTGCTGTGCGTAGCCAATCCCGGTCGTCTCCTGTTCCTGGAATCGGAGGAGACCGGCTATTTCCAAGGAGGTGCCCCCCCATGAAGATTGCCTTCTTTGACACAAAGCCCTACGAGCGACAAGCCTTTCAAGCCCTGGCGAGCGCCTATCCCAGCCTGTCCCTGGATTTCCGGGAGGAGCGTCTCACGCCGGCCACGGCCCCTTTGGCGGAGGGCTATCCCGTGGTCTGCGCCTTCGTCAACGACGACTTGCAAGCCAAGACCTTGGAGATTCTGGCCCGTGGGGGAACCCGTCTGTTGGCCATGCGTTGCGCCGGCTTCAACAATGTGGATCTTCGGGCGGCCTGCGGCAAGATGCAGGTCGTCCGGGTGCCCGGCTACTCTCCCCAGGCCGTGGCGGAGTTCACCTTGGCCCTGCTCCTGTGTGTCAACCGCCGGCTTCACCGGGCCTACACCCGGGTGCGGGAGGGAAACTTCTCCCTGGACGGATTGCAGGGCATGGTTCTCCACGGCAAGACCGTAGGGCTGGTGGGCACGGGAAGGATCGGCCAGGCCTTCGCCCGTCTCATGGCAGGATTTGGCGTGCGCCTTCTCTTCTCCGATCCCCACCCCCAGCCGGCGCTCCTTCTGGAAACCGGGGGAGAATACACCAGCCTGGAGGAGCTCCTCCGCCACTCTGACGTGATCTCCCTCCACTGCCCCCTCACCCCGGAAAACACCCACCTCATCAACCGGGAGACCCTGCGCCAGATGAAGCCCGGCGTCCTTCTGGTGAACACCAGCCGCGGCAAGCTGATTCACACCCAGGCCCTGATTCAGGCTCTCAAGACCGGGCGGGTGGGAGGCGCCGGACTGGATGTCTACGAGGAGGAGGCGGGGTATTTCTTCGAGGACCGTTCTTCCCGCATCATCAGGGACGATGTCCTGGCCCGCCTTCTGACCTTTCCCAATGTGGTGCTCACCAGCCATCAGGCCTTCCTGACCCACGAGGCCCTGGCCAGCATCGCCCAAACCACCCTGGAGAACATCCGGGAATTCCAGGAGGGGAAACCCCTCTCCCACAGCGTCTGCCAGGAGTGCCCTCTCCATCTCTGCTAACCCTGCCATGGCCATGGATTTCAAGACCCTGGTGCGCACCGAGCACCTCAACCACAACCACTGCCTCTTCGGGGGATACATGCTCCTCTGGGTGGACGAATACGCGTTCATCGCCGCCACGGAGGAGTTTCCCAGCGCCCACTTTGTCACCCGGGCCATAGAGGCGGCCTCCTTCGAGGAAAGTGTCTCGGACAGTTCCATCCTGAATTTTCACCTTGAGCGCGTCAAGACCGGCCGCACCTCCGTCACCTATCTGGTCACGGTCACCGCCACGGATCTTCCCACGGGCGCCCAGCGCCAGGTGTTCCAGACCCGGGTCACCATGTGCAACGTGGGCCCTGACGGCCAGAAATGCCCCTTGCCTCCCCAACGCCCCGCCCAAGAATGAGTTCTCCGAAAAACCAGGAAGAAGCCCCTTCTCCCTGGTTTTTTTCTCTTCCTGGAAAACCTCTTTCCCCAAGAAACCCCCTTTCCAAGAGAGGCCAAACCAAGGGTGGAGATTATATTCCCCCCATTTCCTGCCCCCCCCTTTTCCGCTCTCCGCGGGAACGGCGGAGTTCCCATTCTCCCGCCTCCTCCCCGGAATCCGGCCTACGCCCCTCCCTAGAATCCCCCTCATTCCTTCCTTCTTCCCCCACAGCACCCTGACATGCCTGCCTCCGCCAAGAAAAGCCCCGCCAAACGTTGTGGCAAAACTCCTGTCATCACCGCCCCCAAGCAAGAGAAGATCCGCCTGGCCTTCATCGGCACGGGGGGAATCAGCTTTGCCCACATCCAGGCCTATCAGCGCCTGCCGGAATTCGAAATCGTGGCCGGATGCGACATCAAGCCTGAGCGCCTCCAGTGGTTCCGCCAGCAGCCCGGCTGCCAGAATGCCGCCGTCTACGAGGACTATCGGGAAATGCTGAAGAAGGAGAAGCTGGACGCCGTGGATGTATGCACCCCCAACGGGGTGCACGCTCCCGCCGCCATCGCCTCCCTCCAGGCCGGCTGCCACGTCATGGTGGAGAAGCCCATGGCCATGAATCCCGTCGAATGCCAGAAGATGTGCGATGCCGCCGTCAAGGCCGGCAAGATCCTGGCCGTAGGATTCCAGTTCCGCTACCACCCCTCCACACAGATGTGCCTCCGGGCCTTCCAGGAGGGGCTATTGGGGGACATCCTCTACGTGAAAGTCCAGGCCATGCGGCGCCGGGGCGTCCCCAACTGGGGCGTCTTTGGCCAGAAGGAGCTTCAGGGCGGCGGACCCATGATTGACATCGGCGTCCACATGATTGAGAGCGCCCACTGCGCCATTGGGCAGCCCAAGCCCGTGGCCGCCTCCGGGCGCACCTGGACCTTCCTGGGGGACAAGCCCTCCCAGGTGGTTTCCCGCTGGCCCAACTGGGACTACAAGACCTACACCGTGGAGGATCTCTGCGTGGGCCAAGTCCGCTTTGACACCGGGGCGCTGATGCAGATCGAGAGTTCCTTCTGCGCCCACATGGAGCAGGACGAGTATCTCAACTGGCAGGTCATGGGCACCAAAGGCGGCTACGACTTCCAGTCCAACACCCTCTTCCACGATCTGGCGGGCACCATGGTGAACTCCAAGGCCGGCTTCCTGCCCCTGGGCAACGTCTGGGCGGAGTTCTTCTACAACAAGCTCTTCCACTTCTCCCAGGCCATCCGCCTGGGCGCCCCCCTGACCCCCGACGGCCAGGAAGGCATGGCCGTCCAGAAGATCATCAACGGACTTTACAGCTCCGCCGAGAAGGGCGGTGTGGAAATCCCCATCCGCTAACCCCTCCACCTCATGGCCCCTCGCATCTACGCTCCCCAACGGCTCCGCGTGGCCATCCTGGGCACCGGAAACATCTCCCGTGCCCATATCGCCGCCTACCAGCATCTGCCCCAGGCGGAGATTGTGGCGGGCTGCGACATTCTCCCGGAACGCCGGGAGTGGTTCCTCCAGCAGCCGGGCTGCCAGAACGCCCGGGTCTACGAAGACTACCGGGAGATGCTGGAGAAGGAGGAGCTGGATGCGGTGGACATCTGCACGCCCAACGGGGTGCACGCCCCCGCCGCCATCGCCTCCCTGAAGGCGGGATGCCATGTCATGGTGGAAAAGCCCATGGCCATGAATCCCGCCGAATGCCAGAGGATGAACGACGCCGCCAAAAAGGCCGGCAAACTCCTGGCCTGCGGATTCCAATTGCGCTACACCCCCGTGGTGCAGATGGCCAAGCGGGCTGCCGAAGCGGGGCTGCTGGGGGAGATTCTTTACGTGAAGATTCACGCCATGCGGCGCCGGGGCGTGCCCAACTGGGGAGTCTTCGGCCGGAAGGAGCTCCAGGGCGGCGGCCCCATGATTGACATTGGCGTCCATCAGATTGAGAGCGCCCACTATGTCATGGGAGAACCCAGGCCCGTGGCCGCCTCCGGGCGCACCTGGACCTATCTGGGGGACAAACCCTCCCAGGTGGTCTCCCGCTGGCCCAACTGGGACTACAAGACCTACACCGTGGAGGATCTTTGCGTGGGCCAGGTCCGCTTTGCCGACGGCTCCTTGATGGAAGTGGAGAGCGCCTTCTGCTCCCACCTGGCGGAGGACACCGCCTACTGGGAGATCATGGGCACCAAAGGAGGCTTCCGCACGGACACGGGCACCCTCTTCCACGACCAGGGGGGCACCATGGTGAACTCCCAGGCCGGATTCCTCCCCCCCCACCCCCCGCCTACGGACTTCGTCTCCAAGCTAGGCGACTTCCTCTCCGCCATCCAGAACGGGACGCCCCTCCATTCCTCCGGTCTGGAGGGAATGGCCGTCCAGAAGATCATTGACGGGCTCTATCGTTCCGCCGCCCAGCAAGGGAAGGAGGTCGTCATTCCGTGAGCCACCTCCGGCCCCTCTTTCTCCAAGGTTCCCCCGAGGGGTACGACCGTGCCTGCCAGGCTCTGGCGGAAATTCCCGTGGATTTGGCCTTGGCCGCCCCCGACCATTGGCAGCCTCCCCGGCTGGCCGCCACCATTCGCCGGGAAGCCCAAGTGGAGGGACCGGCCACCTATCATCGGGGAGAGACCCGGCGGCTGCGCCTCCTCCCCGCCCTGGGGCCGGCCACCCTGCCGGGATGGAACTTCTGGCGACAGGATCTTCCCGAGGAACTCCCCATCCCCGGCACCCTGGCCAGCGTCTCCCAGGCCCGTCGGGCCATCGTGCTGCGCTCCGGAGGGGAGGAAAACGCCCTGCGCATGAGCGAGCATGTCATCTGCCAGAAGCTGGGATTGGGCATTGACTCGTTGCAGGTGGAACTCCTTTCCGAGGATCCCCCCCTCTTCGACCAGGGCTCCCTTCCCCTGGTGCAGGCCCTGGAAGAGGCCGGACTCCAGGAGGATCCCTGCCGGCCTCTCCGCTATGTGACCCCAAAAAGCCCCGTGGCTCTCCTCCATCCGCAGAACGGCGGATTTCTCCTGTGGTCGCCCCCGGAGGAGCCGGAGGATCACCGTCTCTTCTTGGATGTGGCTGTGGATTTTCCCACGGCCATCGGCAAGGAGCGCCTGCAACTGTGCCTGCACCCCGACCACTTCCGGCGGGGAGCGGCCGCCCGCACCAACTGCAGCGCACGGGAAATGCGCATGGCACGCCTCCTCTCCCCCTTCGTCCCCTCCTGGAGAAACCTGGGATACACAGACAAAAACATCCTCCTGGCGGGAAAAAAAGAGTACGCCAACGCCCCCAATCCCGCCCTTTCCCTGCCAGGGGGAAAGTCCCTGGAACCGGTCTGGCACCGCACCTGCCTGGATCTGGTGGCCGCCCTCTCCCTTCTCCCTCCCCTGCAACGCCCTGCCGGACGCCTCACCTCCTTCAAGGCCGGGCATCTCCTGGATGTACGCTTCCTCAAACTCCTGTTCCGGCAAGGAATGCTGAAGGAACTCCCCTAAATGTCAGAATCCGCCTGGAAAGAAGTATTCCCTTACGAAAGCCTGTGGTATGAGACCAAGGACGGATATCGCGTCCACTACATCGACCAGGGAAGCGGCATTCCCGTGGTCATTATCGCCGGCTTTCTGGGATGGGCCTTCTACTTCCGAAAGTTGATTCGGACGCTTTTGGAGCAGAGATACCGGGTGATTGTGGTGGATCATCTGGGCTTCGGCCTCTCGGGAAAGCCGGATCACTACGACTACAATCTGGACAAGCACCTGACGCACCTGACCAAATTCCTCACCACGGATCTGCAACTGCCCCGCTTCCACCTCATCGCCCACGGCCATGGCGCCCCCATCGCCCTGGGCTATGCCGTCCAGCACAGCGAACGCCTCCGCCGCATCCTCCTGCTCAACCCCATCCTCTTCCCTGGCATGCCTTACATGGAGGGACAGTGGATGCTCCATGTCCCCTATCTCTGGCGGCTCCTCAGCTACCGCACCAATCTCTATATGCGCCTGGCTCTGGCCAAAGGCATCCGGAAGGGATCCCTCAACAAGCTGGAGAAGAGCGCCTTCCTCACCCCCTATCGACACTACAGAGGACGCCACCCCTGGTATTCTCTCTTCTCCCGCTACCGGGAAAAGCCCAAGGACCCCTCCTACTCCCTCCTCAACGAAATCGTCCTGCGTCTCCCTCTGCTCTCCCGGAAGGCCATCCTCTGCCTGGGAGGAGAGAAGGACGACCTGTATTTTCCGGAGAATGCGGAGCGTCTCCAGCATGTCCTTCCCCAGACCCTGATGCTGAACTTCCCCAAAGCCGGGCACTACATCCTGGAGGACACCCCGGAGGAGGTCATTCCCATCATCTGTCGATTCCTCAATTGACGCGCCCCCCTTTCCCGGGCGTCCCTCCCATGTCGGACTCCTCCCCTCTCCTGGACCAGGAACTGTATTTCGCCCATCTTCAGGCTTCCTCCCTAGGGCTCCCCCTCCGGCTCTTCCCCTCCCTCGACTCCACCAACCAATATCTTCTGGAGCAGGCAGACCGGGGGGCGCCGGAGGGCATGCTGGCTGTCGCGGAGGAGCAGACCGCCGGACGGGGACGCAACCGACGGCTTTGGCACTCCCCGCCAGGCAAAAATCTCTACTTCTCCCTTTTGCTATGGCCGAAGGTGCCCCCGGTCTGCCTTCCCCAGCTGGCCATGCTCACCGCCCTGGCCCTCCGCCAGGCCATCCTCCGCCAGGCGCCATCCGTGCCTTTGCAGCTCAAGTGGCCCAACGACCTCTGGCTGGGAGAGAGGAAACTCTCCGGCATCCTCTGCGAATGCCCCCCCGAACCTAGGGGAAACACCCGGGGCATCGTACTGGGCGTGGGCCTCAATGTCAACGCCCAAAAGGAGGATTTTCCCCCGGAACTCCGGGAGACCGCCACCTCCCTCCTATGGCATCAGGGGCGTCCCTTCTCCCGGGAACGCCTGCTGGCGGAGTTCTGCAACGCCCTGGAACCCCTCTATCGGCAATGGTGCTCCGCCGACAGCCTGGCCCCCTTCCTGCCCCAATGGCGGGAGAACGACCTGCTGGCCCGGCGTCCCTTCGCCGTGGAGCGTCCCCGGGGAAGAGTGGAGGGAATCCTGCTGGGCTACACCGACCAGGGGCTGATGCTCATGAAGACCCCCCAGGGGGTGGAGCTCATCTCCGCCGGGGATGTCCATGTACGCCCCCTCCCCCACGACTGACATCCGGTTTTAGCGAGTATATTTGGCCTTCGTCCTCCTTCTCCTCCCCCCCCCGGACCCCCAACCTCCATGAGCCGACACACCAAGGAACAGTTGACCGCCCTCCTGGCCCCCGTGAACCAGGAACATCTCCTCCGCTTCTGGGACAAACTCGCCCCCCAGGAACAGGAGCTCCTGGGAGACCAGATCACCTCCATTCACTGGCCGGAAGTCCTCCGCTGGTTCAACCAGGTCCAGAACGCCGAGGAACCCCCGGCCATCCCCTTCTCCCAACTTTCCCCCGCCCCCTATCTTCCCCTCCGCCCGGAGACCCCGGAACAGGAGGCGCTGTATGCCCAGGCCCTGGAGAAGGGGCAGGAGCTTTTGCGCCAGGGAAAGGTGGCTGGCTTCACCGTGGCCGGTGGCCAGGGCACCCGTCTGGGCTATGACGGCCCCAAGGGAACGTACCGCTTCTCCCCCCTCCGAAACAAGTCCCTCTTCCAATACTTCGCCGAGGGCATCCTCCGCAACAGGGAAAAATACGGCTGCGTCATCCCCTGGTATATCATGACCAGCCCCGCCAACCACCAGCAAACCCTGGACTTCTTCCAGGAAAACCATTTCTTCGGACTCCCCGACCAGGATGTCCGCTTCTTCATCCAGGGACAGCTCCCCGGCTTCAATCCCGAGGGAAAAGCTCTCCTGGAAGCCCCCGGCAAACTGGCCCTCTTCGCCAACGGACATGGGGGAACCCTGGCCGCCCTGCGGGACTCCGGCACCTTGGATGACATGGAGGCCCGGGGCGTGGAGTATCTCTCCTATTGGCAAGTGGACAACCCCATGGTGACCCTCTTCGATCCCCTCTTCCTGGGACTCCACTGTCTCACCGGCTCCCAGATGAGCTCCCGCGCCCTCATCAAACGGGATCCCCTGGAAAAGCTGGGACACTTCTGCCAGCTGGAGGGCAAAACCCTCATCGTGGAATATTCCGACATGCCTGGAGAGCTCCTCCAAAAGACCGATGCCCAGGGACGCCTCACCTTCCGCGCCGGCTCCCCCGCCATCCATGTCATCTCCCGGGAGTTCATCCGGCAGTTGACCCGGGGCAGCCTGGCCCTCGCTCCCCATCGGGCTCTGAAGAAAATCCCCTTTGTGGACCAGGACGGCTGCAAGGTGACCCCTGAGGCCCCCAATGGCATCAAGCTGGAGTTCTTCATCTTCGACGCTCTCCCCTTCGCCCACTCCCCCCTGATTCTGGAGGCCGACCGCCAAGAGCAATTCGCGGCCATCAAGAACGCCCAGGGCACCGATTCCCCCGACTCCTGTCGCCGGGATCTGCAAAACCGGTGGGCCGCCTGGCTTCAGCAGGCCGGGGTCTCCCTGCCCCGGAAGGAAGATGGCTCCCTGGATGTCACCCTGGAACTCTCCCCCCGCAAGGCCATCTCCCCCCAGGATGTGCAAGCCTTGGTGGAACAGGGAGCCATCCCCCGGGAGTGGAAGCCCGGAGACACTTTCGCCCTGGATTGATTGCCCCCTATGCGCTTCTGCTTTACTCTGGATTTTCCCCTCTCCGACTTGGCCATTCAGCCCCAGGCCGTGGCGGAGGCCCTGGAAAAAGCCTGCCAGCGCCACGCCCCCGCCAGACTCCTGACCCTCCTTCCCCTGGAAGACCGGTTTCTGGTGGTCTGCCAGCCTGGGGACGCCCCGGAGCAGACCACGCGGGAGGTGCAGGTGGATTGTCTCTTCGACGCCTCTCCCGAAGCGTTGAAGGCGCTGGTGCGGCAGCGGGAGGAGGGGGGCTACCTCCCCGTGGGGGTGGTCTCCGATTTCTCGGAGGCCTCCGCCCCACGGCGCTTCCTCATCGTCCAGCGCTAGCGCTCCTTCCTCCGTGTCCGCCGCCCGTCCCTCCATCTTCCGCCGCCTGGGAGAGAAATCCATCCTCTTTCTCGTGAAGCTGGCCACCCTGCTTTGGGGCAATCTCTCCCCCGCCTCCCAACGCAGGTGGGCCAGGCTCTTCCTCTTTCTCTCTCGTCCTCTGCTGCGCCGCCAGAGAAAAGTGGCCCTGGCGAATCTGGCCATCGCCTTCCCCCAGAAGTCCCAAAAGGAACGGAACGCCCTGGAAAAGAAGATGTTCCTTCATTTTATCACCCTGGGACTGGACTGGCTCCACTTCCTCCGATTCCCCCAGGATGTCCCCCGGCGCCTGATCATCCCCACGGGATTCCGAGAACGTTGCACCACCCCCAATCCGGACTCTCCTTGTCCCTCCGTCCTCTATTGCACCCTCCATCAGGGAAACTGGGAGCTGGAAGCCCATATCAGCCTCCTCACCGGAAGCCCCGGCTCTGTGGTGGTGGCCCGCTTCCATCTGGAATGCCTCAACCAATTGGCGGAACGCCTGCGCACCGCCGACGACCAGACCCAGATCATCCCCGCCGAAGGCGCCGCTCTGGGCGTCTATCGCGCCTTGAAGGAAGGACGGAACGTGGGCCTGCTCATCGACCAGAATGTCTCCCCCCGCCACGGAGGAATCTTCCTGAAGTTCTTCGGACTTCCCGCCGTCACCTCTCCCATGCCCGCCGCCATCGCCCGGCGACTCCGCATCCCCATCTACGTGGTCTCCTGTCTCCGACAGCCCGATGGCACCTATGTCATGGAGCAGGAACCCCTGCCCCAGCCCGCCTGGACCTACCCCTCTGACGAGGCTCTGACCGCCCATATCCTTCAGGCCTACGAAGCCATGATCCGACGCCACCCAGAGCAATATCTCTGGTTCTACCCCCGCTGGAAGTATCTTCCCGCCAATGTCTCCCCGGAAGGCGTCGCCCAATTCCCCTTCTACGCCATCCCCAAACGATATCCCTGTCCCGAAAGCCAGCTGCCATGACCCCTGTCGCCCTGGATCAAATCCGCATCGTCGGCCTGCGATGCACCAGCCATATCGGATGCAAGGAGGAGGAACGGATTCTTCCCCAAGCCCTCCTTCTCTACGTCACCCTCCACCTGGACACCCGGGAGGCCGCCCAGGAAGACGCCTTGGAAAAGACCGCCAATTACGCCAAGCTCTCCAAAACTCTCCTCCGGGCCTGCGAAACCTCCCAGTGCCAACTCATCGAAACCTTAGCCCAAAACCTGGCCCGACTCTGCCTGGACGCCCATCCCGCCATCCAACAGGTGGATCTGGAGATCCGAAAGCCCGCAGGACTCCCCCATGGCGACTATGCCGCCATCGCCATCTCCCGCCAACGCTGACTCCTCCACTTCCATGGGACGGGAATGGTTCCACTCCGAACTGCGCACCCTTCCCCGCAGGGGAAACTTTCCCCTGAAGGTCCTCTCCCTCTATTCCTGCCAGGATCTGGTCATTCCCCATTGTCCCTCTCTCCTGCAACCCGAGGATGAAGTGGAAATTAGCCTCCGCCTCTCTTCCCAAAGCCTCCTCTGCACGGATATTGTCAACAACACCCCCTACGCCGTCCCTTTCCCCAATTTGGCCCTCAAGAGGCCGGGTGCCTTCTGCGCCCTGGGTAAGGACGACGATGCCCCACGCTCCACCCTCTCCTTCCGCTACTCCGCCAACGCCCTCCCTCTCCTGAAAGAGTGGGGACTCCTTCCCCGGGAAGATTGCGTCCCCTTCTCCCTCACCCAGGAATGCCAGCGACTCCTACGGGAAATCCAGGCCACCCTCCCCCGCCTCTTCCTGCCCGGCGGCGCAGATACCCTAGACTGGCTCTGCCTCTCCCTCTACAGGGAAGCCGTCACTACCTCCCTGGCCCCCCAAAAGCCCCAGAAAAACCAGGAGAAAATCGCTCAGGTGGCCCTCCAGATCCAGGAACGATTCAACGAAACCATCGATTTCCAGGAACTGGCCAGGGAAAACGGATTCTCCCGACAAACCCTCTTCCGGGAATGGAAAAAATATTTTTCCGAACCACCCCACCAATATCAAAACTCCCTGAAGCTGGAACAAGCCAAACACCTCCTGGAAAACACCAATCTCCCCATCACCGCCATCATCCAGGAAGTCCACTACGCCGGCACCTCCGCCTTCTGGAACCGCTTCACCCAAACCTTCGGACTCTCTCCCAAAGAAGTCCGAAACAAGGCACGAAACAACTGGAAACCTACCCAGGATCCCCCAGAATGACATCCAAAAAATGAGAGGATTTTACTCTATTTTTGAGAGGAAACAACCCTTGGTTTTCACCCGCTTTTACCCATACTTTCCTTTATCGGCGCCCCATTCCTTTCCTCTCATCCTCCTCATCCTCCTCATCCCTATGAAAAAATCCTTCACCCTCATTGAATTGCTGGTCGTCATCGCGATTATCGCCATTCTAGCAGCCATGCTCCTTCCTGCCCTCTCCAAGGCACGGGAGAAAGCCCGGGCCATCAGCTGCACCAACAACATCAAGCAGCTCCAGCTGGGCAACATCCTCTATAGCAACGACTACGATGATTTCCTGCCCCCCATCTCCTGCCGCTATGGCGTGGCGGACACCAGCGGCGGCGTAACTGCCGATTGGGTCGCCAGCGCCAACATGGTGTACTGGTTCACCTTGAATCCCCTCATCCCCGGCACGCCCATGACTGGAAAGGACTGGACAGACAAGGATCCCGCCGCCAATCGCCTAGACACCGGCGCCGCCGACAAATCCGCCTGGCACAAGGTGACCCTCTGCCCCTCCTGCCCCTCCAGCGAACGAGTCATGGGCAACGTGGGCTACCAGGCCAGCATCGGCATGAGCCGTTCCTACACCATCCTCCAGTACACCTGGCTTGAGCAGTACGGCTCCCTCGCGGGGAGTGCCGCGGCCGACTGGCGGCGCATCAGTTCCGTCAAATATCCCTCCCTCCACATCAACTACACCGATGGATGCGTCCGGGGAGACATGGGAACCTACTTGGCGGATGCCATCTTCATCACCGCCGGCTACATGAACGCCTACGCGGAGAAATACGCGCGCCACAGCCTGGCGGTGAATCTCTCCATGACCGACGGGCATGTGGAGACCGTGGGCATCGCCAAATTGAAGACCACGGACAACAATGGCCAGCCCTATATCAAGTCCGACTACTACTGGTTTCCCGGCGTCCAGATGCCCGGCGGAGATCTGCGCTAGCCCCCCACTGCACTGCTCCTCCTCCCCTACCACAAATCCCCGGAACGCGCCGTCGCGCCCGGGAATTTTTTTTCTCCTCTTTCCCTGCTTTCCCTGACAGCCATGAAAGCCCTTCTTCCCCTGCTTCTTCTTTCCCTCTGCCTCCCCTTAGGCGCCCAAAACCTTCTCTCCAATCCCGGCTTTGAGGAAGGGCTGACCTCTTGGAAAATCCTCCAAGGAGAGGGGGCCACGGATTCCCAGGCCTGGGAAGGCCAGGCCTCCTTACGGTTGGAGAATGGGGATTCCCAGGGACGAGTCTCTCTTTCCCAGACAGTATCCCTGCCCCCCGGGCGCTATCTGCTCTCCGGCTATGTCCGGGGAGAAGAGATTGAAGGGGAGGAAGGGAAAGGGGCCAGAATCATTCTGGAGGGAAACCAGAAATGGGAGCGCATTTCTTCCGCAGACGCCCCCGAGACTGGCACCTTCCCCTGGCGCCCCTTCCAAGGCATCCTGAACACTGAGGCCCTGGATTCTACCACCATCCGCATCCTCCCCACTCTCCACGGAAAAGGACGGGTCTGGTACGACGCCCTGACCCTCCTCCCCCTTCCCCCACCCCCCAAAAACCACACCTTCCGGGAGGCAATGGGAGGGGGAGTCACCCACGGTCTTTTCCTTCCCGGCGGCATTATGGGCTTCTACACCCCAGGGGAGGAGATCACCCCTCTCCTGCGCCTCCAAGGGGAAAGCACCGTCTCCCTGGCCGTGGAGGTCCGAGACGAGACGGGACGAAGGGTGACCACCCGGGAAATTTCCACTCTCTCCTTGCCCACCCAGCGGACGCTCTCCCTAGGCCACGACTACCCGCCGGGATACTATGTAGCAGAAGCAACTCTGAAAAAAGAAGACACCCCATGCTATCGCATCCAGACCGCCTTCGTGGTCAACACCCCGCCCCCCAAAAATGACCCCTTCTATCAGTTGGGATATGGCGTCTATGGTCAATTTTTGGAAGGCTTTCGCCGGATAGGAGTAGGCACCATCAGCCACAAATTCTTCTTTGCCGACGGGTATCATATTCGCACTACTCAGCAACTGGCCGACTATAACCTCAAGGTCCTCCAGCCCTTTCTGGACTCCGGGGCGTTCCAGATGGACATCCATGTCCACACCGCCCCCCGCAAGGAGTTGCGGTATGACGACCAAGCCTTGGCAGACGGCAAGTCGGTGGTTACCGATGAGTTCCAGGACAAGCTGAAGGAGACCGTCACCCTGGTGGCCCAGGCCACCAAGGGCCGGATTCACACCTGGAGTTCCGGGCAGGAGATTCCCAGCACCGCCACCATCCAATTCAAGTACTGCGGCACCTGGGTGGAGGCCATGGCCCAGCATTTGATTCTCTCCCGCATTGTCCGACGGGCCCTCCGGGCCGTGGACCCCACCGTTCCCTTCTGGACAGGGGGATGCAACGTGCAGAAGAATCTGGAACCCTACGAGCGGCTGGTCCTGGAGGATATGAGGGAAGAGTTCGATGGGTATCTCCTGGATGGATACACGGGCAACTGGGATCTCCGGATGCCCGACAAGGTCCTGCTTCCCGAAGAGCAGGTAAAATCTTTCCTCACCCAGGCCTCGGAGATGGCCCGGAAACTGGGCAAGCCCTCCGTGGTGCGGAACAACGAAACGGGATACGCCATCGCCTACGGGGATGCCTTCGACAGCCCACGGGCAATCCTCCAGGCCCAGCTGACTCTCCGCAACATCATCCTCAATCGCTTCTGCCGGGTCCTCTCCTTTGAACTCTTCAAGCCCATCGACCTCTTGTGGGACGCAGAGGAGCCCGCCCCCCAGGATCGCTTCATGACCACGATGTGGAAGCCCGTGAAAGCGGGCCCGAGAGGAGAGGAGACCGAGGGAATCCCCCTTCCGGGAGGAGCCATGTATGCCACCGTCGCCCGGGAATTGGCCTACGTGGAACCCGTAGGGGAACTCCTTTGCGGCAACCAATGCGCCTACCTATTTCAGCGACAGGATGGTTTCACCGTGGCCACCCTGTGGGTCCTCCAAGGAGAAACTACCCTCGCCCCGGCTCTCCAAGAGGCAGGACGCCTGGTCACCATGCTAGGCAGGGAAACCCCCTACACGCCGGGAGACCCCCTCACCCTCTCTCCCTCCCCTCTCTATCTCATCACCCGGGAATCTCCCCAAAGGGTAGAGACGGCACTCCAAGAGGCCTTCCTACAAAACATCCCCTCCCTCCGGGCCGCCCTCGTGCGCCATTCCCAGACCCAACTGGCCCTCTTCCTGGCCTCCCAGGCTCAAACTCCGCAGTCCCTGATCTGGGAATCCCCAGGACAGCCCTCCCAAAACCTCACTCTGGCCCCGGGAGAGACCCAGCGCCTCCTCCTTCCCTACGCCCCGGAAGGAACCCTCCATGCCCAAGATACAACGTTGGGCCTCCACGACCAAGCCCCCGAACCCCTCTCTCTCCCCAAACTCCCCGCCCCCCCCACCTTGGATGGCACCGGATCCTGGCGCAAAGGACTCCCCTCACGCCTCCTCCAATACCCCCAGGATATCTTCCCCAAAGAAGCCCTCCAGCCAGAACGGGCCTACTTCAAAACCGACTACAACCCCAACGGACACAATATCTCCGCCCTCTGCACTCTGGCCTACGACGATCAATGCCTCTATTTGGCGGCCGAGGTGGACGACCCCACACACGTCCAGGAAGGCACTGACTCCGAACTCTGGCGGGGAGATTCTCTCCAATTCGCCTTCTCCACCCAAACCCTCCCCCCCGCAGACTTCCTCCCTCTCTCCTCAACTCCCCGCTCCCCTGAAAAGAACTACGGAATCGCCCTCACCAACCACGGAGTGGAGATCGTGGACTATCTCGCTCCCACCCGGGGAAATCTCCCCTTCGACGCCCATGTCTCCCGAATCCAAGGAAAAACCTACTATGAAGTGGCGATTCCCTGGAAAGAACTGGGCACCACCCCAGGAGACGGCACCCCCTTGCACATGTCCTGGGTCATCTTCGATCAAAACCAGACCGGAGCCTCAGAGCCCCCCTATTGGCTGGCTCTCTCCCCGGGATTGGCCGGCACAGAAGACGCCAGCCTCTTCCCTCTCCTCCTCTTCCCCTAACCCCCCCTGCAGGAGCCGAGGGTTGCGCTTCGCTTCACCCCCGACGATTCGCGCCTCCCACCCCTACGAGATGCATGAGGATCCCCCCTCCGCACCCCGCAAACGGGGGGATGTAGCGTCCCTCCCCCCCCAGGCAGAGCATGCGACAGCAGGCTCTGCCCCCTCCGTCCCCTTCGTGGGCGCCGCCAAATTCCCCTTCTACGCCATCCCCAAACACTATCCCTTTCCCGAAAGCCAGCTGCCATCCCCCCTGTCGCCCTGGATCAAATCCGCATCGCCGGACTGCGATGCACCAGCCATATCGGATGCTAAGGAGGAGGAACGGCTTCTGCCCCAGGCCCTCCTTCTCCACTTCACCCTCCACCTGGACACCCGGGAGGCCGCCCAGGAAGACGCCTTGGAAAAGACCGCCAATTACGCCAAGCTCTCCAAAACTCTCCTCCGGGCCTGCGAAACCTCCCAGTGCCAACTCATCGAAACCTTAGCCCAAAACCTGGCCCGACTCTGCCTGGACGCCCATCCCGCCATCCAACAGGTGGATCTGGAGATCCGAAAGCCCGCAGGACTCCCCCATGGCGACTATGCCGCCATCGCCATCTCCCGTACCCGGTAAACCATATCCGCACCGCCCCTCCCCTAGGCCTGGGGGAGAGGCAGGGCAACGCGCGGGAGGGAAGATCAATTCCCATTCAGCCGATTCAGCCGATCCAGGGCCTCCTGCGCCATCTCCTTCCCCAATCTTGCCCTGAAACAGGCCCAGGGGACTCTGCGCTCTAGCCCATGTTTCTCCCTCTCCGTGGAAATGAAAAAAGTTTTCCTACGAAAAGCGTGCGCAGAACTCTTCCAGCACCAGAAGCCAAACATGGAGAACAACCACGGCAGCATGAGGAGGATGCTCCCCAAGGGCAGGAGCATGGGCTTCATCACGTGGGATAAGATGTTACCTGCCCTGCCCCACATGAACGGCACGCTCCTACGTCCCCGCCGCCAAGAGTTCCTCCCAATGCCACGCCCCGACTCTCCTTAAAATGCTGGGCATAAGGGAAAATCGAACATGCCATGCCCGTGTCACTCTGAACCGATGCCCTTGAGCCGCCATACAGTCATAGACGTCACGCCTTCCGCAGCTCCGAAACTGGCCAGGTAGTCGAATTCAGGCGGGAATAAGGCCCGCTTGGCGAAATACTGTCTGCCCGCGTCGGCGAAAATCTCAACCGAGCCCTGATCGATCAGCAGCCGCAGTCGGCATGGCCTTCCCGCCTCCGCAGCCGGAAAGGCCGCACCGTCAAAGCGCACTTCGCCGCGCCCTGGATCGAAAACGCATTCCAGTCCGCGCAACCACAGGGAACAGAGGCAGCGGCCGGAGAATTCGACTTCGAGGTCGAAGGCCTGCCCGCGCAGCCGGCATAGCCCATCAAGCGTCTGCTCCGGATAACGGAAAACCCCGTCGCGCAGCGACGCCAACTCCCGCAACGGTTCCGTAGTCAGCCACAGACCGTCCACGCTGTTCTTCAAGCCCACATCAAGCGGGATGCCCAGCGACTGATTGAATCCGGTTTGCACCGGGTAGTCGCCGTTCAGCCAAAACAGCATAACCGTCCGTTCCCCTGTGTTTGCGAAGGTCTGTGCCGCATAAGCCGTGCCGTAGTGGCGCCAGGCCAGCATGCTCCGCTCAGGGGTCAGCGACTCGAAATGATAGCCGTCGAAATGGCCGATCCGGTAGTAGCCCCAGGCCGTCATCATGACCCAGTAGCGCTCCTCCGGTGCATTGACGCAGACAATTTCAAAGAAATCGGGGCATTCGGAAGCCTCCCGCGTCACGATTTTCTCACCCTCCCTCCAATCAGTCAAATTGTCGGAATGGAAGAACTGGTAGGTGTGCGCTCCGTCAATTCTACCCAGATACAGCAACATCACCCAATGTGCGGTCGGCGCATGGAAAAAGACTTTCGGGTCGCGGTTCTCGCCATAGACATGTCCCATCGCAGGGTTTCCGGCGAAGTGGACGAAACTCTCGCCGTGGTCACGGCTGTAAGCCAGGCACTGGGTGAAGGGACGCGGCTCCGGCGCCACCCTGCCGCAGGCGGTATAAAACAGCAGGATGTCCGCATTCAGTCCAGCATGGTTTTCCGTGTCCACCACCGCCGTGCCCGAGAAGCAGCTGCCGTTTTCGTCCGGATAGAGTGCTGGATCCAGCTCATGCCAGTGCAGTAGATCGGCACTCACCGCGTGCCCCCAGCACATGCTGTTATGCCAGGTCAGGCTCATTTGATTGTACTGGTAGAACAGATGGTAACGGCCATGCTCGAAACAAAGCCCGTTGGGGTCGTTCATCCACCCCCGGCGCACCGAGAAGTGCACACGGGGGCGCCAGGCCTGCGCCGCCGCGCTGTCATTCGGAGGCGGAGTGTCGACCGGGCGCGCCAGACGCAGGAAACGAGCCGGATCGTCGCATTCCAGTTCCAGCGTGCGACCACGGAAATCGCCGACTGGATAACAGGCGTGCAATTGCGGCACGCCCTCCACCAGATCCGCCTGAAAGTGACGCAGAACCGCGCCGGTCGCCGCGTCACGCAATACATGCAACGTGCCGGAGTTGCGCGAATGCAACGGCAACAGCCAATAGTTGCAGTCGATTTTGATCAGAGCCTTCACGGTGCAACACCCTCTTCAGACAGAATAACCACCTGATAGGGAGCAAGTTCAGCCGGAAGAGGCCGCCCGAATTCCAACGACAGCGCCGCGGTGGACACCGGCGCATCGCTCTTGTTGATCAGTGTCAGGATTCTTCTATCGCCGTCGCAGTTCAGTTGCCAATAGAGCGCTCCAGCCAGCGGAGCGGATTCGGCCAGCGGCCGCTGACGATACATCGGCAGCCAGCGGCGCAGTTCGCGCAGCGTCTCGGGGAAGCTATCCCACAGCGCGTGCCCCTCCGGCGCATCAATGACATGGAATCCGGCCGTTTCCTGCGTCGCAGTGGTATAGAGCAGAATTCCGTCCGCGCCCAGTGCCGCCGCCAGAAACAGCTGACAGCGCATCTCAACCGGATTGGGCAGGCGCATAACATTTCCAGGCAGCTGGTACATTTGCAGAATGGCGATGCAGGGCAGCGCTTCGGAGCTGCTACGGCGTAGCTCGCGCACGAAATGCTCCACCCGGTTGATGTCGTGGTACTCCTCGCCAAAGGTATAAGGATCCGTCATCGCCAGGTCACGCGTCCCGATATAGGCGTCGAACGCCTGCGGCCGCGAATGGGTGACAAGAATCGGCAGATTCGGATAATGGCGTTTGCGTTCGGCATAATCGCCTGCCAAGGCGGCCGGGGTGAAATTGGCTGCGTCGGGATTCAACTCCGGCTCATCCGGTCCGAGGAACCCCAGAATGCCCGGATAATGCACCGCCAATTCCGAATAGTCCTGCGGCGCCGCGGCGACGAAGCAGGGCAACCCGAGCTCCCGCGCCAGTGTGAGGACCCGGTCGCTCTCGGTGCGGTAATGCGGCGGCGCCGAGATGGTGACGAAATTGAATCCGGCTTCGGCGATGCGCGGCAGATCGCGCAGCCATTGAGATGCACTCTGCTCCGAAATCACTGCGCCGTCAACCTCCGCCGGCCAGGGAAGATAAACGCCGAGAGGAAAGAATTCTTCGTCATTGACCAGAAAACGGCGGTTGCGGAAGGCGACCGGCGAAATCACCCGGGTGAACTCCAGTTCCGCCGTGTCCCCGGAGGACTGCTCCAGCTGCAGCCGGTATTCGCCTGGCTTCAGCCCCGCTGCCGGAATCACGGCACTCTTCGCCGATGGACAGCCGATCACCCCGGTGGCGGCGATGCGTCCGTCAGCATCCAGGATACGCCAGGAGATTTCACCGCCCCCGGAAATCCGGGCGAAATCTCCGCTCAGCGCCAGATCCAATCCTGGAAAGGTACAGGAACTGAACAATTTCACCGGCAAAGTTCCCGCCGTCGCCGACATGCAGATCGCCACTGCGGCAAGCCACTTCAAACACTTCATTTTCTTCGTGCCTCTTTCTTTCTGATTGCGGGAGAACGATTATTCACTAAGGTCGAAACGATGATATTCCGTGCCGTTGTTGGGGAAGAACTTCTTCGTCTCCACATGACCGTCGAGATGAAGAAAATTGCCGCCGTTGTTGTGGATTTTGATTTCCTGCTCCAGAAGAGCCTCGTTGAAGACCGGCGCATCGAACATCAGGATATAGCCCGGCGGGTCGCTGACACGCTGCCGCGGATATTTGGCGGTCCAGACCAGATAGTGGCCGGAGGAGTCGGCGACGCCGGCGGAGAGCCCCCCCAGATAAGAATAGCTGATCATATTCGACCATTCCCCGACCGGATCCCAGGTGGTGCTTCGCATGGTCGAATCCGACGGGCAGTACAATGTCTGGTGATCGGCGATGTATTTCTGCTCGTAAAGGTCGATCACGCCGTAACACAATCCTGCGTTGCGCCCCTGAAAGGAAACCCAGTTCAGACCGTATGCAAAGGGCTTGTTCTGCACATAAGTCAATGGCGCGATGTAATCCTGGTTGTCTCCGGCGTAGAGATGGACCGCCAGGCCATTCTGCCTCAGATTGCTGATGCATTTGGTACTCCGCGCGGCGGCGCGCGCCTTGGACAGGGCGGGCAGAAGCATGCTGGCGAGAATGGCGATGATCGCAATGACGACCAGCAGCTCTATCAAAGTGAAAAGGCGTGAGTCTACGAGATGGTTCGACATGAATTCCTCCTTGAGCTGATACTTGCTTCCTGATGCTTATGAGACGCAATGACGTCTCGCCAATTAGTTTAGTACATCCGGAACGGCAATCAACGCTAAAAATGAGGAATATTAGTGCACTTTTACGGCAACAGATGATTATTTCAGTTTGCCGATAAATTCGCAATCCTCTCCATGTGTGAAGTTTTTGCGGAATTCCCCAGGAGTCATGCCAGTGTATTTTTTGAAAAAACGAAAGAAGTAATGCGCGGATTCGAAGCCGAGTGCCTCCGCCACCGTCGCAACCGGAGCACCGACTCCGAGCAGCAGCTCCCGGGCGCGCTTCAGCTGGAATTCAAGCAGATACCTCTTGAGCGGAATGCCGTAGCAGGCCTTGAATTCGCGGCTTACCGTCGAACGCGACACGCCGATGGTCTCCGCCAGCAACTTGACCGAAAGTTTGCCCGGCGGAGTCTGAAGAATCAATTGCTGAACCGGCGCCAGGTTGTGGCGGCGGCGCTCCAGCTGTAACGACATCCGCTCCAAATGCGGAGCCAGAAAATACCCGATTGCCGTCACCAGGGCACCTTGCAACGCAGTGCGGCTTTCGGCACCGCCCTCATAGGCTTGTGCCAACACGGAGAACAAAGCCGGATCGTTGCATTCCGGCACCTGACCAGTCAATTTCTCAAAGGGGGAATCGTCCATGAAGTCCCGCACCGTGAGGTGGAAGAAATAAAACCGGGCTTGCCGGTAGGTCACCCGGAAATGCAGCCCGTCCGACAGCAGATAGATCCGTCCCGGCTGCATCCGCAACGAGCCGAGACACGGAACCTCCACTTCGATTTCGCCGGAGAGAGGTAGGAACAGCCGACAATAGACGCCCCGCACATGGACATAACTTTTTTCCTCGATCTCCGCAAGGCCGTTGAGCAGAAAGCGGAAAAGCAACGTCATCGGCAGTTCCCGGTGATAAAAAATACAAGAAATCCGCCCCCACTCATTCTGCAATTCGGCCGGATGTGTTTGATAAACCGCTGTTTGCATGCGCCCTCCCTGCTGGTATGTTACGCTCCCCACACATCTGACGCGGCGCAGGGAAACTGGATCACCCGAATCCATGAAGTTTGATAAAAAAACGAAAAGGATATGATAACCTACTGGAATACAATGTATTATGTTACCTCGCAACAAAAACAGACTGCATTCACCCGGAGAGTTGTCAT